>NZ_JAPVYF010000001.1:0-162504 GCF_041431705.1 Streptococcus sp. 27098_8_74 | reverse complement strand
CGATTCACTTCCTTGAGCTCAAGGATGGCATCAACGACTTGACGAGTCATCAAGCGGAAATCACGTGCCCCATCCACCATTTCGGTATCAGAAATTTTATTTATCAACCAATAGAAGGCCTTAGCAAAGAGTGAACGAATAGGTGGCTCACCCTTGCGGTCAGCACGTCGTGTCCCCACAACGTCGTAACCTTCTTGGATTTTGGCATACATCTCGATGAGCAGTTCAGGCGGATCTTGAAGATCGGCATCCATAACTGTGACGTAGTCACCTTGGGCTGCTTCAAGTCCTGCAAGTAAGCCTGCTTCCTTCCCAAAATTACGAGAGAAAGAGAGATAGTGAACATTCTCAAATTGCTTTGAAACCTGTCTCAGAACTTCCAAAGTGCGATCTTTTGAACCATCATTGACAAAGTAATAGTTGAATGTCAACTGATTGGCCATTTGTCGTTCAACTGCCTGACAAGCCTCTAAAAAAGGATGAATAGTCTCTTCCTCGTTATAACAAGGAACAACGATAGCCAGTGTTTTCATAAGATTTCTCCTAACGAATACCTAGGGCGATACGGGCATAGCGGCTCATCTTTTCGATAGTCCATGCTGGTGTCCAGACCAATTTAACCTCTGTCTTAGTGACCTCTGGTACTTCTTTCATAGCGTCATAAATTTGGTCTGTCAAAAGGTCTGCCAAGGGACATCCCATAGTCGTCAAGGTCATATCAATTTCAGTATAGCCATCTTGCTGGAAACGGATATCGTAAATAAGGCCAAGGTTGACAATATCAATCCCCAACTCAGGGTCAATAACCATTTCTAAAGCTTCCAAGATACGATCCTTGATTTTTTCAATTTCTGCTTCAGTGTATTTTACTTCAGACATAGCTTTTCCTCCAAAATCAGGGCCTAATTATCAGGCCCCTTCCATTTACCATCTTAGTCTTCAATAAAGTCTTTAAGTTGTTTACTACGGCTTGGGTGGCGCAATTTACGAAGGGCTTTAGCTTCAATCTGACGAATACGTTCACGAGTAACGTTGAAGACTTTACCAACATCTTCCAAAGTACGCATCTTCCCATCATCAAGACCGAAACGGAGACGAAGAACATTTTCTTCACGGTCTGTGAGGGTATCAAGCACTTCATCCAATTGTTCACGAAGAACCACACGAGTTGTGTAATCTACTGGATTTTCAATAACTTCATCCTCGATAAAGTCACCCAAATGGCTATCATCTTCTTCACCGATAGGTGTTTCAAGAGAAACTGGCTCTTGAGCAATCTTAAGGATCTCACGAACCTTATCTGGAGTCATATCCATACGTTCAGCGATTTGCTCAGGAGTTGGATCTTGTCCCAACTCTTGCAAGAGGTTACGTTGCTCACGCACCAATTTATTAATAGTTTCAACCATGTGAACTGGGATACGGATGGTACGTGCTTGGTCTGCGATAGCACGAGTGATTGCTTGACGGATCCACCATGTCGCATAAGTTGAGAATTTGAAACCTTTAGAGTAGTCAAATTTATCAACGGCTTTCATAAGCCCCATGTTACCTTCTTGAATCAAGTCCAAGAACTGCATACCACGTCCCACATAGCGTTTAGCGATTGAGACTACCAAACGAAGGTTGGCTTCTGCCAAACGTTGTTTAGCTTCCAAGTCACCATTTTCAACAGCGATAGCCAATTCTTTTTCCTCTTCGTTACTCAAGAGAGGCACTACCCCAATCTCTTTGAGGTACATACGAACAGGGTCATTGACCTTAGCTGAATTTGAACCAAGAAGCTCCTCGTCTGTCAACTCTTCTGGTTTTGGGGCTTCAACAACATATTTAGATGAAGGATTTCCGTCCTTATCAGTGATAGAGATACCACCGTCTGTCAAACGTTCCAAAAGGTCATCAATCCCATCAGCATCAAGAACAAATGGGATAACAAGTTTTTCTGTGACTTCATCATCAATTGCTGTACCAGCTTTTTTGTGGTTACGAATGAAATCAGCGACTTGAACGTTAAATGCTGTATTTTGTTTTTTCTTTGCCATGTGTTACTCCATATCTCGTTTTTGGGCGATGAGCATCTGCAGAGCTTCCACCGCTGCATCCACATCACCGTGGTTACTTGATTCTCTTATTTGTTTACTTTGCTTACGAAAGTCCTGTTCCCTCAAAAAATGATTTCTACGCTCTTCGATAGCCTGAACTTCTTCAAGACTTGTTTCAGGTGGTAAAATCTCCTCTAAAACCTGATAATAGGCTGTTTGCACCTCTTGAGAAAGTAGAGATAAAGCTACGGTATCAATCTGACCATCTTGTTTCAGAATATGATAAAGCTCCTCTAACTCAGGCGTTTGGAAGAAAAACTCCTCTCTCATGCGATAGTCATTCAAAATCATAGGATGATTAAGCATACGATGGAAGAGTTGATTTTCCGCCCGACGAAGACCTGTAATCTTAGGTGTAGAAGGTAGTTTGACCGTCCCTCTGAATCCTGACGCTGAAGACTCATAAGCACTATTACTAGCAGCCGATAATTGAGCCGTCTGCTGATTCCTAATGGTCAATCGTTCATTATTGACCGCTTGCTCGACTTGGAAAAAATCAAAGTCAGGCAAAAGGTCAGCCACCTTAGAAATGTAAGAATTTTGTGCCGTCACAGAAGGTGACTTGGCAATAATCTTAGCAATCTGCTCTACATAGGCAATCTCTGCTTGAAGATTGTCTACATTAGCAGGCTTGAGCTGTCCAATCCAAAATTCCACATCTGAAATGCGGGACTCGACCAAGAGTTTCCCCAAAGCCTCTTCGGATGTTTTCTGTAGATATTCATCAGGGTCCATATTGTCTGGAATTTTAACAATATCGACTTGAAAATCCGATAAAAGCTCAAGAGACTTGGCAATCGCATTTTGCCCAGCCTTATCACCATCATAGGTCAGAACAATTTTCTTGGTGAGTTTACGCAGACGATTGACATGTTCAGGGGTCAAGGCCGTCCCCATAGAAGCCACAGCATTAATATGCCCAGCCCTATAGGCAGCAATGACATCCATGAACCCCTCCATCAGATAGACCTCATGGGTCTTCTGAATGACTGGCTTAGCCTGATCGAGGTGGTAGAGTTCATAGGATTTATTGAAAATACGGGTAGCCCTTGTATTTTTGTACTTGGCTTGTCCTTTTTCAATATCTCCCTTAGTCCAAACACGCCCTGAAAAACCGATGGTCTTTCCAAACTCATTTTTGAGTGGAAACATAATTCGATTTTTAAAAGTATCGAAAAGACGATTACTTTCAGAAAGATTAAAAAGACCTGATTCTGTCAGCACCTCTTCGTCATATTTTTTTGATACAGACTGATAGAGATAATCTGGTTCGTCAGGGGCTAGACCAATCTGGAAGGTCTTAAGTAAATCGTCAGTCATACCACGCTCATAGAGGTAGGCACGCGCTGCTTCTCCTATCTTGGTCGTCATCAGAACAGCGTGATAAAACTTCAGCGCATCCTCATGAAGATCATAGAAAGCTTGATTAGGAGAATTCTGCTGCTGAGCCTGTCTTGGTGCGTCTATCGTAACTGCAATACCTAAGCGGTCTGCCAGAACCTTGACACTTTCTTGGAAAGAAATCTGACGGTATTCCTCTAAAAATTTAAAGACATCCCCAGACTTTCCGCAACCAAAACAATGGTAAAACTGTCTGTCCTCAATAACATTAAATGAGGGGGTTTTCTCCTTATGGAAGGGGCAGAGACCTAGGTAATTGCGACCTGCACGATTAAGACTGACAACTTCGCCAATCACGTCGACGATGTTGGTACTGCTCTTAATATCTTCTATTAAAGCTTTATCAATCACCATCTAATCGCCCCCTATCTTACCATAATTGCATTACCCCTAATTATAACACGATGAAAAATGAAAGTAAAATAAAATCAATTTTTCATGAGCAAATCTCTTGTCAAGATTTACAAAATCGGATAAACTATTAAAAGTAAATAAAAGAAAGGATTTATTGTCAAAATGATTAAAGAACTTAAAGACTTTTTGTTCAAGGGTAACGTCCTTGATCTTGCTGTAGCCGTTGTTATGGGGGCTGCTTTCAACGCTATTATCACTTCACTTGTTGGTGATATCATCACACCACTTATCCTTAACCCAGTTGTTAAGGCCGCTAACGTTGAGAACCTTTCTAAATTGTCATGGAACGGTATCGCATACGGTAGCTTCTTGAGCGCAGTTATCAACTTCATCATCGTTGGTACTACTCTCTTCTTCGTTGTTAAAGCTGCTAGCAAAGCAACAGCTCTTAGCAATAAAGAAGCTGAGGATGCTGCTGAAGCAGCAGGTCCATCACAAGAAGAATTGCTTGCTGAAATCCGCGATCTTCTTGCAAACAAATAATTTTTATTTGTTCAACTAAAGACATATGAAACTTAAGACGCCTGAACTATCAGACGTCTTATTTTTTATATCTCGCGAATACCAACTGTTTATCTATACTAGGAAAAAGAAAAAACTTGAGTAAACTCAAGCTTTTCTCTGTTAATTTCATTCTTAATTAGAATTTTTTACGTTTGCGAGCTGCCTCTGATTTACGTTTACGTTTTACAGAAGGTTTTTCGTAATGTTCACGTTTACGAGCCTCTTGAAGAGTACCAGCTTTAGTCACAGAACGTTTGAAACGACGAAGAGCGTCGTCAAGTGATTCGTTTTTACGTACTACTGTTTTTGACATTGAATTCACCTCCTCAAGATAATGTAACATTTTACACGTTCTATTCAAGTATACAAGACTCGTCTTTTTCTGTCAAGAAATATCTTTTAAGTTTGAGAATTTTTGACATCATCCCTATTTTCTATATTTCATAATGATTCATCAGATGATTTGCCATACAAAAAAACTAGAGGGAACACCCTCTAGTTACTCTTTTATTCAACTGCTGTGTATTTAGAAGCATCCTTGATGTACTCGTCATAAGTACCATTATCTTTCAATTTCTTGATAACCTTGTTTACTGCTTCTTTCAATTTGTCATTACCTTTAGCCATAGCGACAGCTTTAGCATCACCATCGTCAACTTTGAGGGCAACACTTGCCAAAGCCAAATCTGGATTTTGTGCCACGTAACCTTCTGCTACTGGTTTTTCAAGGTCAACAGCATCAACTTGGCCAGATTTAACTTCGTTAATGGCTTCACCCATTGCTGTAAGTGATACGACTGTTGAATCTTTCAATTGTTTCTTAGCAAGACCTTCTTCAATGGTACCTTTTTGAACAGCAACTTTTTTACCTTTGAAAGCATCTAGGCTTGAGTAAGTTGATTCTTGATCTTTACGAACGATGATAGCATTTTGTGTTTCGTAGTAAGGATCTGAGAAATCGAAAGTTTTCTTACGTTCAGCTGTTACTGAGATACCTGAGATAGCGAGATCAGCTTTACCTGATTGAAGACTTGAAAGGACATTATCGAAGCTCATTGTTGTTACTTCGAGTTTTACCCCAAGTTCATCAGCGATAGCTTGTGCCAACTTGATGTCTGAACCAACAACTTGGTCTTTACCGTCGACCAAAGTTTTGAACTCAAACGGTGCATAGTCTGGGCTAACTGCTACGACAAGTTTTTTATTTTCTTTAATAGATTCGTAAGCATCTTTTTTTGACCCACAAGCTACCAAAGTAACAGCAGCAAGGAGAGCCATAGCTCCAAGGAATAGTTTTTTCATAAGAAACTCCTGTATAAATATAATTTTTGCTCGTTTATTTTACTTAAAATTAGTGGTATTGTCAACATTTATTAAGAAATTGCGACAGTTTTTCCAAGCCTTTTTGAAGAACTTCCTTGTCACAGCAATAACCGATGCGGACATGTGACTCCTTGTCAAAACGGTTACCCGGAACCACAAGAACACCATAGTCTTGAAGAAGCTCTAAGGCAAAATCTTCGATAGGACGATTGACATCTAATTTGACGAAGGAAGTTGACACACGGGCAGGACGAATCCAGCTAGCCTTAGGTTCCTTGGCAATCCATTCATCCATAAGAGCTAGATTTTCCTCTACAATCTGACGATTACGCTCTAGGATGGCTTCTTTATTTTCCAAGACAAGGGTAGCCACCATATCATCAAAGACACCCGCACAAATCATTGTGTAATCGCGGTAGTCCCGCAGAATGTCTGCCACCTCAGTATTAGAAGCTACCCAACCAACTCGAATACCAGGAATCGAATAGGTCTTTGAAAGACTGTTGACCGCAATTCCCTTTTCATATAAATCAACAATAGAAGGTGCAGGCTGGTCAAAACTGCGATAGACCTCATCTGAGAAGATATAGGCACCCACTTCTTTGGCGATAGCCACTAGGTCCTCAAGGTAAGCAGCATCCATAAGGGCACCGGTCGGATTATTAGCATTGTTAATGCAAATCATCTTGGTATTGGGACGAATCAGACGACGTAGTTGCTCCAAATCAGGCAACCAGCCCTTGTCCTCCTCAACTTCCCAGAGATCCACTTCTGCTCCTAGTGACTTAGGAATGTCATAGAGCTGTTGATAAGTTGGATACATGGAGATGACATGGTCCTCAGGCTCAATAAGCGCATAAAGGGCTAGCATCGTCGCTCCTGTAGCCCCATTGGTTTGGAGGATATTATCAACCGGCATGTTCTTGTATAAGCTAGCCACTTGAGTTTTGAACTCTGGTGACCCCTCAATCCAGCCGTAATCCATCTTTTTCTTTAGAAGTTGGGCAAAAAAGGCATCCTTATCAAGGCCTGACAGGTCAAATAATTCTTCCATTGTGAGGGCCTTAATTGAAACTCCTGCGATATCATATATGGCAGATTTTTCATGGACATTAAGCCATTCTTCAACACCAAAACGTGGTAGCTTCATAGTTTCTCCTTGCTTTTCTTAAGCACTCTATACGATGTCATTTGTCTATTTGAACAGACTTACCTACTTTGATAATAACTGTTTTTAGCAGAGAATTCAATAAAAAATGGGGTATTCCCCATTTAGATTTAAGAATTTTTGGAGACTCCCCTTAAGTGAATAAAGCGAGGACCAAACAAGACTTTTCACTGTTGATGAAAGCACCTGAAACATGCTCGTTTCAGGTGCTCGGGAGTTTTAAATTTACTTACTTTGTTTGTAGGTTGATGCTTCTTTCAACCATTGGTCAAATTTCCCAGAGTCCTTAGTCTCTTTGATGACGGCATTGATTTCTTTAAGCAAGTCATCTGAACCTTTACGTGTTGCGACGGCATAAGCATCTGTGCCATCTGACTTGAGATTAAAGTTGGCAAGGGTTAAATCATCATTTTGAGCGATATAACCTTCTGCAATGGCCTTCTCGAGTACAACTGCTTGAAGCTGTCCTGACTTGAGTTCGTTAATCATTTCACCATTTGAAGCCAGTGATACCACACTTGCCTTAGGGATTTGTTTCTTAGCAACTGTTTCTTGAACAGACCCTTTTTGCGTACCGACCGTTTGTTTTGCGAGACTATCAGTGCTAGTGTAGTCATTTACCTTGTCTTTTTTGACAATCACTACATTTTCTGACGTATAGTAGCTGTCTGAAAAATCATAAACCTTCTTACGTTCGTCTGTCACCGAAATCCCTGCAATGGCGATATCGGCTTTACCACTTTGCACGTTAGCAAGAACATTATCAAAAGACATCACGGAAAATTCAACCTTTACACCGAGTTTTTCACCGATAGCTTTGGCCAACTCGATATCTGCTCCAACTAGCGTATCTTTGCCGTTAACCAACGATTTGAACTCAAAAGGCGCAAATTCAGATTCTGTTGCCACGACAATTTTCTTCTTTTCCTTAATCGTTTTGGGACTTACTCCCTGACTTCCGCTACAAGCAACTAGAAAGCAGGTAGCGACTAGAGCTGTAAAGATAAACCAAAATTTCTTCATATGATAACCCCTTATTTAGTAGAACTCTTAAGTGAAAGAGTATAGGCATCTTGAACATAGCTGTCAATCTTACCTTCTTTTTTGAGTTTAGCGATAACCTTATTAACCTTTGCTTTTAGCTTATCGCTTCCTTTAGGCATTGCGACGGCATAGGCATCTTTTGAATCAGACTTGAGCGTAATGTCTGACACAGCTAAGTCACTGTTTTGGTCTACATAACCTTGTGCAATGGCTTTTTCAAGAACCACTCCTTCAACTTGACCAGATTTCAATTCATTGATAGCTTCACCAGGTTGTGCCAAGGATACCACATTAGCATCTGACAAGTTGGCTTTGGCGATATTTTCTTGAATAGAACCTTTTTGAACGGCTACAGATTTTTTAGCAAAATCACCGGTTTGTTTGTAAGTTCCCGTCGCATCTTTTTTGACAACAAGAACCGTTTCAGACTCATAGTAGGTATCTGAGAAATCAAAGATTTTCTGACGTTCTTCAGTGGCTGATATTCCGGAAATGGCGATGTCTGCCTTACCAGATTGAACATTGGCTAAGACATTATCAAAAGACATTTCAGAAAATTTGACTTTTACACCAAGCTCATCTGCAATAGCCTTAGCAATTTCGACATCTGCCCCAACAATCGTATCCTTACCATTTTGGATTGTCTTGAATTCAAAAGGAGCAAAGTGTGGATTAAGAGCAACTGTCAAAGTTCCTTTATCTTGTACCTTTTCCAAAGTGTCCTTCGACGAAGAACAAGCTGCTAAAGTCGTCAAAGCAAAGATCCCTGCAAATCCCAACAAAAGTTTTTTCCATGTTTTCATAATCAATCTCTTTTCTATATTTATTAACTTATGTAAGTATAATAATGTATTATTATGCATTTGTCAATGAAAAAATGAACTTTTATTGATTAAAATTTTCATTTTTATTAATTTTATCGTCATTACAAAATCTAAAAAATGCTTATTTAAAGCTCTTCTATCTGATTTTAACGACAAAAAAACTATTCATTCATTTGAATAAATAGTTCATATTATTACCAAAATTCTCGGATAAAGTCATTTTCGAGTCGCTCCCGATAGAAAAGTTCTGAGAGATTGTCTTTTTCAAAGACACGAAGGAGATTAATCATGTCATAAGCCAAGTCCATCTTAGGAACATCCTCTCTAGCAACCCAGCGAACTTCGCCTTCTTCTGTTGAATGGATTTTTCCTTCAAAATCCGAAGTTCTATAAAGGAATACTAGATAACGCTCATCATCTGTCGTGTAAAAATGCTTCATACCAACTAATTTAGGGTTTTTGATGGTCAAGCCAGTTTCTTCTTTAACCTCACGGATAACTGATTCTACCAGACCTTCATGTGCTTCGATATGGCCACCGGGTAGGGCTGCTCCCGACCAGTAATAACGCTTGGGATCGCGAATTTGC
This sequence comes from Streptococcus sp. 27098_8_74, assembly GCF_041431705.1. Taxonomy (NCBI): domain Bacteria; kingdom Bacillati; phylum Bacillota; class Bacilli; order Lactobacillales; family Streptococcaceae; genus Streptococcus; species Streptococcus sp. 27098_8_74. Next base: position 153,136 of record NZ_JAPVYF010000001.1, on the reverse strand, counting down.
ATGACAATATTTCCATGACCATCTTCGATGAGACACATGTTGGTCAGAATAGTAGCTTGTGAACGTGACATAGATAGTCCTTTCTAGTAAGTAGTCAAATAAAATCTTAACAATTAGTTTTTAATCGACTCTCGATGTCGCAAATGCAGATAAATAGAAGCATAGAAAGCCATAAACAATATATAACCAAATATTGGTATCCAAACAAGTTCTCTTTTTATCATCCACAAGGGCTCAAAAATAATTCGCGGATTCTCTTCATTCATATCACTTATACCTACCATAGCATGCAACAGAAATACAATAAGGTTAAAATTTAAACCAATAAAAGCTGCAATTTTTCTCTGATGCTTATAGGCAATCTGATCCTTATGGGCAAGAAGTAAGAGGAACCAGATAAGAAAGTTAAGCTCAAACGGAAACAATATACCACTTCAAAATAAGGTAGGGAAATAAACATAAATCAGAAAAGAAATAACAAAACCTGGTATAAAAAGACAGATTGTCTTAAACCAACTTGAATTCAATGTTGCCTCCTTTTTTGAAAGTTCATCTTGCTAAAGCATCAACCTAACGTCCAGTATTTCTAATCCATACTCTTCAGTTCTAGCACCATATCACGGATTTGAGCCGCCAATTCAAAGTCAAGTAGTTCTGCTGCTTCATGCATTTGTTTTTGAAGTTTCTTGATGGCTTCTTGGCGTTCTTTCTTGTTCATGGCACTGTAGTCCACAGTATCCTCTGCCACTTCTGCTTCATTAGCCTTGGTAATCGAAATAAGGTCACGAATTTCTTTCTTAATCGTTTGTGGAACAATGCCATGCTCCTTATTATAGGCCATCTGGATTTCACGACGACGAGCTGTTTCATCCATGGCCTTCTGCATAGACTCTGTAATCTTATCCGCATACATGATAACGTGCCCCTCACTATTTCGGGCAGCACGTCCGATTGTTTGGATAAGTCCACGTTCGTTACGAAGGAAGCCTTCCTTATCCGCATCCAAAATAGCAACCAGACTAACCTCAGGAACGTCAATCCCTTCACGAAGAAGGTTAATCCCGATAAGAACATCAAAGACACCTAGACGCAAGTCACGGATAATCTCCGTACGTTCCAAAGTCTTAATGTCAGAGTGCATGTATTTAACCTTGACACCCATTTCCTTGAGATAGTCAGTCAAGTCTTCAGCCATCTTCTTAGTCAAAGTGGTTACAAAGACACGCTCGCCTTTTTCAGTTCGGGCATTGATCTCACCAAGGAGGTCATCCATTTGTCCCATAGTTGGACGCACTTCGACTTCTGGATCAAGAAGCCCTGTCGGACGGATGATTTGCTCAACGACAGTCTCAGTTTGCTCCATCTCATAGTCCCCTGGAGTGGCAGACACATAGACAATCTGATGAACATGACTCTCAAATTCTTCACGTCGAAGTGGACGGTTATCAAGCGCTGATGGCAAACGGAAACCGTAATCAACCAACATCTTCTTACGGGCCTGGTCCCCGTTATACATTCCCTTAATCTGACCCATGGTCATGTGACTTTCATCAATCATGATAAGGAAATCTTCTGGGAAGAAATCAAGCAAGGTGAACGGTGGCTCGCCTTCTTTACGTCCATCCATGTGTCGTGAGTAGTTTTCAACACCATTGGTGTAGCCCATTTCACGAAGCATTTCAACATCGTATTCAGTCCTCTGGCGGATACGTTGAGCCTCGATGAGCTTACCCTCAGCTTCAAATTGCTTAACCTGGGCTTCCATCTCTTCCATAATATTCTTGATGGCTTCTTCCATATGCTCTTCATTGGTCATAAAGTGAGTCGCCGGGAAAAGAACAAGGTGCTCAACCTCGCCGAGATTGCGTCCTGTCAAGCTCTCAATCTCACAGATGCGGTCAATCTCATCACCGAAAAATTCCACACGAAAGGCGTGTTCATCGCGGCTGGCAGGGAAAATCTCGACTACATCACCGCGTACACGGAATTTCCCACGTTGGAAATCAATGTCATTTCGCTCAAACTGGATATCAACTAGGTCATTTAGTAACTTATCTCGAGAAATCTCTTGGCCTGGTCGAAGGCTGACCGCTGAATCGGCATATTCTTTGGGCGAACCCAAACCGTAAATACAAGAAACGGAAGCCACAACGATAACATCATTACGCTCAAGGAGGGCCGATGTCGCTGAGTGACGAAGCTTATCAATTTCATCATTTACAGAGCTATCTTTTTCGATATAGGTATCCGATGACGGTACATAGGCCTCTGGCTGATAGAAATCATAGTAGGAAACGAAGTATTCTACAGCATTGTCTGGGAAGAATTCCTTGAACTCACCATAAAGCTGACCTGCCAAAGTTTTATTGTGGGCGATAACCAAGGTTGGTTTATTGACGCGCTGGATGACCTGACTCATGGTATAAGTCTTACCTGTCCCAGTCGCTCCCTTTAGAATTTGAGCCTTCTCACCACCTTCAATATTGTCCACCAAGGCTTCGATGGCCTGAGGTTGGTCCCCAGAAGGTTCATATTTAGAAACCAAATGGAATTGGTTATCTTCTTTTCTATCTATCATTCTTTTTCCTTTCATTTATGTAATCATTCATCTCTTGGTCGGAGAAGATTTCCCCACTTGTAAGCGGAATTTGAATCATTCGCATCTTAGCGACATAGGCACGTTTCTTCCGTGATTGATGACCAAGTTTTTTGTCATAGGTAACAGCTGTCTCACCATTTTTGAAGAAGATAAGCAACACTTGATATCTCTTTTTATCATCAACCTCGGCATCATAGTCGAAGACATGCTCGATGCGTTTCAAAGAATATCTCACTGTCGAAGAGCGTCCAATATCCTCCATCCGTGTTGTCCAAGCTTTCTTGACAAATTCAATCTCGGATAAGGGAATGTCAAAAGTTTTCCGTCCAAATGCTTGGCCATAGTAGGTCAAGGAATTGTCATCCAGTTCCAAGAGCTTTCCATGACCTTTGAGATTTACGATACCGTCTATGAGGTGAACAATGGATAATAAAAGCCAAAATAAAACAATGACAGCAAGGAACTGCTTGACTGGATTGTCACGAAGAGAACCTCTAATGAGCTCAGGACAAAGAATCCATAAAGACAAGACAGAAAATATAAGGCCAACGACTATTTTCAATTTCAACATGACCCTATCAAGCTTAACTATCATATTGTCTCCTCCATGTGTTTCTTCTATTTTAACACAGAAGTAAAAAGACCGAGTCTTTGAACTCAGCCTTAAAAGTTTTCTTTTTTCAATTGTAGACGAAGAATGATAATCCCTACTAGGAGAACGAGACAGGTAACAAGATTTCCTTCTAGACCAAAGGCCCCTCCTGATAACCAATCAGGCGTGCCTGACCTGGCCTGAAAGTGCAATAAGCTACCACCTGCATGCTGCCCACTAACTGCCACGCCAACTAGATTCCCTTGCGCGAAGTTCCAAGCACCGTGAAGGGCAGCAACACCCCAGATATTATCTGTCTTGAGCATGTAAAGAGCCATGAGAACTCCTACTAGAACAATACTGATAAGAGACAAGGCGGTAACACCTTGATTTCCTAGGTGTAATATTGAAAAGAAAGAACTTGAAATAGCAATTCCCCAGGAAAGGTTCAATTTATTAGTCACCGTCTGAAGTAACCAACCACGTGTCACCAGTTCCTCGGTTCCACCTTGGATAAACCAGAAAGGTATTAGGGATAGTATATATAAGAGGGTTCTCTGAGAAAAGTCTACTTTTACAAATTCTAAACCGCCTAGTAAATAAGTCCCAAGGAAACTAACTAACAAGAGCAAAGTTCCAAGTCCCCAACCCTTAAGCAAGTTCAACCAGATATGACCCTTGAAAAATCCTAGTGTGCGAATGGGACGTTTTTCAACAACTTTAACCCAGAAAAAGATAGCTAAGGCAGTAAAGGCAAAGGCTCCCAACTGAAAATACAAGGTTGAAAATATTTTATAGTAAATCGAATGTATATCCTGGAACTGAATGTTGCCATTTAATACTAAGAAAGAAAGAACAATAGCCATTGGAATTCCCACAACAATCCCTGATAGAAATCCACTTATAAGGAAATAACCAAAGGCAATAAAACAGGACAGCATAATCATCAGCCAACTTGGAACTTTATCATATCGACTGGTATATTTCTCAAGCATACGTTTCTTCATTTTTTAGCTCCTGTAACAAATCTTACATGTATTCGATTACAGTGTAACTAATTGACACAAGCTTGTCAACTTCTTCTCAGATAGCTCTCATAGCTAACGAACTTTGTTACATTTCCTAACATCAAACTCCAAGAAGTTTGATAACAAGACCTTTTTTTGATAGAATAGGAAGGTATTTTATAAAGGAGACTTTTTATAATGAAGAAAAAACTTCTGACACTCTTCTTGAGTGCCATGTCAGTTTTCTTTGTTTTCGGAGTTAAGGTATCTGCTGAAACAATTTCAGTCGTTTCAGACACAGCCTATGCCCCATTTGAATTCAAAGATTCTGATCAGACCTACAAAGGTATCGACGTTGATATCATCAACGAAGTTGCCAAACGTAAAAATTGGGATGTTAACCAAACCTTCCCTGGTTTCGATGCAGCTGTTAACGCTGTTCAATCAGGCCAAGCAGACGCCCTAATGGCCGGTACTACTGTTACCGACGCACGTAAGAAGGTCTTCACTTTCTCAGACACTTATTACGACACTTCAATTGTTATCTACACACGTAGTAGCGACAAAGTCAGCGACTACAAACAATTGAAGGGTAAAACAGTCGGTGTGAAAAACGGTACAGCTGCTCAAACTTGGCTTGATAAAAACGCTAGCAAATATGGTTTTACAGTTAAAACTTTTGACACTAGCGACTTGATGAACAACAGCTTGGATTCTGGTTCTGTTGACGCAGCTATGGACGACACACCAGTTGTTAAATACGCTATTGGTCAAGGAAAAGACTACGCTATCAACATTAAGCCTGAATCTATCGGTAGCTTCGCTTTCGCTGTTAAAAAAGGCGGAAAACACGAAAATCTTATCAAAGACTTCAACGAAGCTCTTAAGGAAATGAAGAAAGACGGCACCTACGATAAAATCATGAATAAATGGTTGGGTGACTCAGAAAAATCTTCTTCATCAAAACCTTCAGCAGATCTTAAATTGACTGGTGATGCTAACGCAAAAGCCACTCCTGTTAAGGAAACCTACACTATCTCAATGGACTCATCTTTTGCTCCATTTGAATACCAAAATGGTTCAGGTAAATATGTAGGTATCGATGTCGATATCATCAATGCCATTGCTAAAAACCAAGGTTTCAATGTCAAATTGACAAACCCTGGTTTCGATGCATCACTTAATGCTGTACAATCTAGCCAAGCTGATGCCGTATTGGCTGGTATGACCATCACTGATGCTCGTAAACAAATCTTTGACTTCTCAGATCCTTACTACACATCAAACATTCGTTTGGCTGTAGCTAAAGGAAGTAAGGTTAAATCTTACAAGGATCTTAAAGGTAAGACTGTAGGAGCTAAGAACGGTACGTCATCATACTCATGGTTGGAAGACCACGCTGGTGAGTATGGCTTTACTGTTCGTGCTTACGATGAAGCTTCTACTATGTATGACAGCTTGAACTCTGGTTCAATCGATGCTCTTATGGATGATGAAGCCGTTCTTCTATACGCTATCCAACAAGGACGTAACTTTACAACACCAATTGAAGGTATTGCCACTGGTGAAGTCGGATTTGCTGTTAAAAAAGGCACTAACCCTGAGTTGATTGAGATGTTCAACAATGGTTTGGCTGCTATCGTTAAAGATGGTACTTACGATAAGATTATCAATAAATACCTCGATAGCAACAAATCAAAAGAAGGAAGCTCGAAAAAAGCTACCGATGAAACAACCATCGTAGGCTTGATTAAAAACAACTACAAACAACTTCTTCAAGGTCTTGGAATTACCCTTGGATTGACCCTTCTTTCATTTGCTATTGCCATGATTATCGGTGTTATCTTCGGTATGATGGCAGTTGCACCAAACAAGACACTCCGCGTGATTTCGCAAGTCTTTGTTGACGTGGTTCGTGGTATCCCATTGATGATTGTTGCAGCCTTCATCTACTGGGGTATTCCTAACTTGATTGAAAATATCACTGGTCACCAATCACCAATCAATGACTTTGTGGCAGCGACAATTGCCCTCTCACTTAACGGTGGTGCTTACATTGCCGAAATTGTACGTGGTGGTATCGAAGCTGTTCCTATTGGTCAGATGGAAGCTAGCCGAAGCTTGGGTGTCCCTTACAATACAACAATGCGTAAGGTTATCTTGCCACAAGCGGTTCGCTTGATGTTGCCAAACTTCATCAACCAATTTGTTATCTCATTGAAAGATACGACTATCGTATCAGCTATCGGTTTGGTTGAACTCTTCCAAACTGGTAAAATCATCATTGCTCGTAACTACCAATCATTCCGTATGTATGCGATCTTGGCCATCCTTTACTTGGTCATCATCACATGCTTGACAAAATTGGCTAAACGACTAGAAAAGAGACTTAAATAATGGCTGAATTGAAAATCGATGTGCAGGACTTGCACAAATCATACGGCGACAATGAAGTCCTTAAAGGCATTGACGCCAAATTCTACGAAGGTGACGTTGTATGTATCATCGGTCCTTCAGGTTCAGGTAAATCAACCTTCCTTCGTACGCTTAACCTACTTGAAACAGTGACATCTGGTAAGGTAGTCGTTGATGGCTATGAATTATCAGATCCTAAGACAAATCTTGACAAAGCCCGTGAAAATATCGGGATGGTCTTCCAACATTTCAACCTCTTCCCACACATGACAGTCCTTGAAAACGTGACATTTGCACCTGTTGAACTCGGACGTATGAATAAGGAAGAAGCTGATAAATTAGCTATGGATCTTCTTGATCGTGTGGGACTTGCTGACAAGGCAGATGCAATGCCAGATAGCCTATCAGGTGGACAAAAACAACGTGTGGCGATTGCACGTGGTTTGGCAATGAATCCTGATATCATGCTCTTTGACGAACCTACTTCTGCCCTTGACCCTGAAATGGTCGGAGACGTTCTTAACGTTATGAAAGAATTGGCAGAGCAAGGTATGACCATGATTATCGTTACTCACGAAATGGGATTTGCTCGTCAAGTTGCCAACCGAGTAATCTTTACTGCGGACGGTGAGTTCCTCGAAGATGGTACTCCAGATCAAATCTTTGATAACCCACAACACCCACGTTTGAAAGAATTCTTGGACAAGGTTCTAAACGCCTAATTATCAAAACAGTTACTCTTGCTAGAGTAGCTGTTTTTGATTACCATTTTGGATAAGAAAAACAGAGCAAGTGCTAGACTTGCTCTGTTTCTTCATTTAATTCAGGGTGTTTCGCTGCTTCTTCCCTTGCCAAACGCTCACGTTCAAGACGGAGTTTTCGGTTAGGATTTAAGCGTGTAAAGAGTTCTTCAAGTTTCTTTGGATTCCAAACATCGGCCGCAGAAACAAAGTTTCCATCTTTATCCCTGAAGGATATCGGTTTATCTCCCATTGTAAACCTCTTATTTCAATATTTTTATATTTCACTGACCTTACGCAGTTAGTGAGGTTGATAGGCAGTCCGACATAGCGACTGCCGTAGACTATCAAGTGCTTCAGCACTTAGAGAGTCTTTCAACGTCAATCCACAAACTCAAATTCGAAGTTACCGATACGAACGATATCGCCATCCTTAGCACCACGTTCACGAAGCGCTTCATCAACTCCCATACCACGCAATTGACGTGCAAATTTCATGATAGATTCGTCACGTTCCATATTAGTCATGACAAAGAGTTTTTCAAGTTTCTCACCAGAAAGTACCCATGAAGCATCGTCGTCACGACTAATTTCAAATGGACGTTCATCCTCGTTAAAGCCATAGTAAACTTCTTCTTGCTCCATATCGTCTTCGCTATAAAGCAAGAATTCGTCTGTCTCATCAAGCAATTCTGCAGTAGCTTCCAAGAGATTTTCCAAACCTTGGTGAGCCAAACTTGAAATTGGAAAAATTTGTGGCAACTCATCAAATTCATCATAGTTAGCAGCCAATTTTTCCTTAAACTCTTTCAAGTTTTCCTCAGCCCCAGGCATGTCCATCTTATTAGCCACAATAATTTGTGGACGTTCCATCAAGCGAAGGTTGTAAGTTTCCAACTCTTTGTTAATTTGAAGATAGTCCTCGTAAGGATCACGCCCTTCACTCGCTGACATATCAATCACATGAAGGATAACACGTGTACGCTCAATATGGCGAAGGAACTGTGTTCCCAAACCAACACCCTGGCTAGCCCCCTCAATCAATCCTGGAAGGTCAGCCATGGCAAAGCTCTCACCTGACTTCGTACGAACCATCCCCAAGTTAGGAACAATTGTCGTAAAGTGATAGGCACCAATCTTTGGTTTTGCTGCTGTTACCACACTGAGAATCGTTGATTTACCAACGGATGGGAAACCAACCAAACCAACATCAGCCAAAATCTTCAATTCCAATTGAAGTTCACGTTCTTCTCCTGGTTCACCATTTTCAGCGATTTCAGGAGCAGGGTTACGAGGTGTCGCAAAACGGATATTTCCACGTCCACCACGTCCACCGTGAGCAACGACAAACTCTTGGCCATCCTCAACCATATCAGTAATAACCTTGCCTGTCTCAGCATCACGCACCGTTGTACCAGGCGGGATGCTAACGATGAGGTCTTCAGCACCTCGACCGTGCATTCCCTTGGTCATGCCTTTTTCGCCATTCTTAGCCTTGAATTTACGGTTATAACGGAAATCCATAAGGGTACGCAAGCCTTCGTCAACCTTGAAAATGACTGAGCCTCCCTTACCACCGTCACCGCCCCAAGGACCGCCATTGGGTACATATTTCTCACGACGGAAAGCGACCATCCCGTCACCACCACGACCAGCTTTGACACTAATCTTGGCTGTATCTAAAAACATACTCATCTCTCTATCTCTCTTTCTGACTCGTGTGTCCTATATCAAGACATTCTCATATAAAAGAATTTCTGACAGACACAAAAAAACGCTTGATAGCGTCTTAAAGGACAGCTGCGACTGCTTGGAAAATCAATGCCCCAACTGTTACTAATAGCATAATCAAAACGACCAATACTGTTAGACGTTCAAAAAATGATTTCTTACGTGGTCCGTTATCTCCAAATGCCACTTGAATTTACCTCGTTTTTTCTTCTAATATTTCACAATAATAGTAACAAAAATCTGCCTATTTCGCAACTCTTAGACTAGCTTAAGCCAAAGGAATTCCAAAAACCGTTAAAGCTTCCAACTCCTCCTCGGTCAAACGTCGCCAAGCACCAAGGTCTAAATCATCTGGCAGGCTTAAAGGTCCCATGCTCAGACGTTGTAACTCTGTCACTTCCTTACCACAAACAGCTACCATACGCTTAACCTGATGGAATTTCCCCTCAGCAATGGTAATCTGAACCAGGCTAGTCCCAGTAGCCCTATCTACTGAAATAATTTCTAGTTTAGCCGGTTGGCAAGTATGATCTTTGAGTTCAATTCCTTTTTCAAAAGCCAGAATATCCTCCTGATTCATGATTCCATCAACCTTAGCCTGATAAATCTTATCAACATGTTTCTTTGGAGACAGCATAGCGTGAGCTAAATCGCCATTATTTGTCAAAAGCAGGAGACCGTGAGTATCAATATCCAAACGTCCAACAGGAAAGACCTGCTTATGTCGTGCTGTATCATCCAGTAAATCAAGTACTGTCTTGTGACGGGCATCCTCCGTCGCTGAAATGACTCCCTGAGGCTTATTTAAAAGATAGTAAACAAAGGTCTCGTGTGTTAATGCTTGACCTTGAAAAGCAATCTGGTCTTGATTCTCATCAATCTGAGTCTTGGGTGACGTCTCCACCTGACCATTTACGGTCACTTGCTTCTTTTTGAGAAAGGTCTTGACTTGACTGCGACTACCAACACCACAATCAACCAAAAACTTATCCAGACGCATCTATACTTCCTCCTTTATTGGAATCCAAACTTCCATCTCATAATCTTCAGCCTGACGATTCCCTGGTGGATAAACCTCTACAGTTGGCTGATTAATCATTTCAAAATGTTTCTTAGCATAATGAAAACTCTCCCAAACAGCTGCTGTTGCAGGCCCACTAAGTTTAAAAACCGCATAAGTAGCTGGTGCAAGAGCAATCATTTCCATACTATCATCCTCACCAGCCAAGGCCGTTACATAAGTCTTGCGACTGCCATCATTGATCCGAATACCATAGGTAGGAACAGCCAAATCATCTTGTTCTGCCAAAAAGGGTACCCAAAGAAAGTCTGTTGGCTTACCTAGTTCCTCGCCCTCAAAAACCATCCCTGAAAAACTCAAAAATCCCTTTCGAACAACCTTCACATCATAACGAACGGTTACTAAATCTAGCTTTTGAATCACCTTTTTCAGTTTTGTCAGTTCAACTGGAACCTCATCCGCTAGGACATAGGAAATCTTTTCTACAAATGCTTCTTTTTCAGCATTACCAGAACCTATAGGAACCAAAACCCAATCTTCTGCTGTAACACTTTGGTCTTCACAAAGGTAGGTAAAGTGCTTTCCTCCTTCGTTAAAAGACACATCAGCTAAACGAAAAAGGGGCTCAGGCAAATCGACAACCACCATTTCAAGCCCCTTTGCTTGAAACAAGAGCTCTTGATCCCTTAAACGCACTTTCATAGCCAAGCTATCACTATCAATAGAAAAGCTGTTAGCCGAGTCCATTACAGACTGAAAGAAGGCCTGGTGTAACCCTGAAAAAGTCCAGACAGCATGCCAACGACACATCATCTCGTAATCATCAATGGTCACAAGAAGAGAGAGCTCCTGCTGGTCTGACGCATAAGAATAGGCTTGAACGCTCAATTGGTCTGGTGTCAGGTAGTCATTAACAAAGACCGCAAAGTCATCCATGGTTTGAAAATCTGACATAAACGCTCCTTTTCTATTCCTCGACCGAGCCTGTCACATACATGGTAAACGTAGCCCTTGTAAGAATTTTCTCTTCCTGATTAGTAATAACAACTTCCACCACCTTAGTCGTCTTACCATTATGAACACATAGTCCTTCAATCTTGAGTTGGTCAGACAAATGCCCTGCCTTGAGGTAATTGATATTAGACTGAAGCGTCACCGCATAGTCGCCTGTTGAAATGGCCACAAGCCCTGCAACCTGATCACAAAGCGTAAACAAATACCCTCCGTGAGCATTACCAAAATAATTCAGGGACTTCTCAACCACCTTAGTTGTCACGATGACATGTCCCGTTTCAAATAGTTCTTCTTGAAAATTCTCAAACACACGGATTTCATGTAGTTTGTCTTGCATAGCAAGCCCTCCTATTGTTGCTCATTCCACACCTAGTGAAATGACACGTCTTTATCTACTAGTATAACACGAAGTTCATAAAGGATAGTAAGCTTATTTGGCTAAGCTAATATCAACCTGAATATCTTCACGAAAAAGCTTCTTCACTCGGCAAAAATTATCCACAAAAGCCAAGAGTTCTTGCTCATTTTTCAAAATCAGATCCTCAGGTAAATGAATGGCAAGGATGAAATGCCCTTCTTCATAGTTGGAATCAACTTGAATAGCAAGCTCCTCGATTCCCTGATACTTGGCAAAATAACTCTGTAGACACATGGTCACACAGGAAGCCAAGGCAATATTCACCAAGCTCATCGGTGTTTCCCCATCATCCGTGTAGCCAAAAAGTTCCACAGGTGCTCCATAACCCTCTGAAAGCGAATGGAAACGTTTGTCACCTTTAATTGTTGTTTGATACATCATGTCACCTCAATCTGTTTTTTATTATTATAACAAAGAGAGCCTTAAGGACCGAGCTGAACGCTTTGAAATATCTATCAAAAGAAGAAAAAGCGTAAGAGCTTTTAGCTCTTATTTTTCAATAGATTAGCCTTGTACAACACTGGCATTACTAAGGGATTACAGTTGAGTAAAAGCGACTGGAAGCGCTTTTAAAATTATGGTAATTCATTTAAAATGAATTTACTAAGAAAAAAGGGAGACTATTATGAAAACATTTTCTAAATTAACTTTAGCCTCTGTCTCAGTTCTTGCCTTGTTGACCTTAGCAGCATGTGGCAACTCTAAAGACAAAACTGACTCGTCATCTTCAGCACCATCATCAAGTAAGGTGACCAAAGAATCTTCTTCAACTGATTCAAGTGCTTCAGTAAAAGTCAACAAAGACGGATCAACTGAGGTCAGCGATGGAAACGGTAACTCAGCAAAAACAAACGGTAATAATACTGTCGAAGCCAACGATAGCGAAGGTAACAGTGCAACAGTTGGTCAAGATGGCTCAGTCGACGTTAATAGCCAAGACGGTACAAATGTCAAAGTTGGATCAGACGGGACTGTCTCAATTGGTAACTAATAAGATAAGATAGGCTAGCTAATCTGCTAGTCTATTTTTTAGGTTCAGATTGATGTAAACGCTTCCTGAAAGTGCTATAATAGGCGTGGAAATGCAAATTCAGGAGGTGAGATAATGAAGAATAAAATCATCTTAGGATGCTTGGCTGCAGCGACCTGTGAAATTCTCTTTGGGCTCAGTTTTATCTTTACCAAATCTATTACAGCACAGGTCAGTGACCTGGCTTTAATCTCTTGGCGCTTTGTCACCGCCTTCCTTTTTATCAACCTTTATTTCCTATTCAGCCGACGTCGGCTAAACATTAACGGTAGAAATCTTAAACCTCTGACACGTATTGCCATTCTCAATCCGATTATCTATTTTATTTGCGAAACGATTGGCATTCGTATGACGACTGCTTCTGAAAGCGGAGCCTTCCTCGCCTGTATCCCAGTCGTTGCCCTTATCATGTCCAGCCTAATTTTAAAAGAATGGCCTAGCCGTTGGCAAGTGGTCGGTGTCATCACAACCCTTGTCGGTATTATCATGGCTGTCTTTGCTGCTGGCGGTTCTACTCACTTCTCCCTTGTTGGCTACTTGATTCTAGGGCTAGCAGTCATCTCCTACGCCCTGTATTGCGTTGATGTTGAAAGGGCAAGTCAATTCACCAGCCTTGAGATTACCTATTTTATGCTTGCCAGTGGTTGCCTGACATTTGGACTCTTTGCACTCAGCCAAGGCTTTCTAGCTGGCTACTTAAAAGAACTCTTACTTCTTCCTTTGACCAATCCAAAATTTACAATCACTATCCTTTATCAAGGCTTGGGATGTAGTGTTCTGGGCTATTTGCTATCAAATTTTGCCATCGCCAATATCGGGGTTAACCGAACAGCTTCCTTCATTGGGATTTCGACAATTATATCTATTCTAGCTGCTGTTATTGTCTTAGGAGAGCCCTTCTCACATCTACAAATTTTTGCAGGAATTTTAGTCGTCTTGGGCGTCTATGTGGCCAATAAAACCTAAAACTCTCGGGAATTAATCTTCCGAGAGTTTTTAGTCTTAATCAAGCTCTGTTTGGATTAACACGACGAGTTCTTCCTCATTAGGAATGCTGCTTACCGCAGTCGGCTCAGGTAAAGCCTTATCTCCATACCCCTTAATAATATGTGATAAGAACACAGACGCTTTTGTCATGGCAAGAGGTAAAGAATCTGCCCTAATGCTACGACCAAAATCAGGAAAACTAATTTGATAACCTTCCTCAATCGTGTGAAAAATCGCTGGATATTCGTATAACATGTCTCTTCCCCCATTTCAATACTATACTCCTCTATGATAAGATGCGTTTGAAGAGAAGTCAACCAAAATCATTACAATGGGGGAGTGAAACCATTCGAAACAATACAGCAAAGTTAAAATAAGGCTTAGTCCGTATTCAACTTGAGAAAGTGGCACCGATTCGGTGCTTTTTTGATGCCCAAAAAGCCCATTGGAATAATCCAACGGACTCTTTTTATAGCTACTATTTCTTAACCCCATCCAAAATCTCAATCACCTTATACAAATCTGGTTCTGTGATTTGGTAAGGCGCTTGTTCACGGACGATTGGTTTAGCACAAAAGGCGATGCCGATGCCAGCTGTCTTAATCATAGGCAAATCATTAGCACCGTCACCCATAGCAATGGTTTGCGAGAGTTCGAGACCATTTTCTGCTGCCCAATCTTTGAGTTTGGCTACCTTGACATCTTTGGTGACAATGTCACCATAGACCTTACCAGTTAAGACACCGTCAACCACCTCTAGGTGATTAGCCTTAACATAATCGATTCCTGCTTCAACTGCTAGTCTATCCACAGTCTCATGGAAACCTCCAGAAACCAAGCCTACCTTAAAGCCACGGGCGTGGAGTTCATATACAAGTTCCTTGGCTCCCTTGTTGAAATGAATACGAGCGTAGACCTTGTCAAATATACTCTCTGGCAATCCCTTGAGGGTCGCCACACGCTCATTCAAGGCCTGTCTAAAATCCAATTCTCCACGCATGGCACGCTCTGTAATTTCAGCAACCTTTTGACCAACGCCTGCTTCTTCTCCCAATAAATCAATAACTTCTTCTTGGACTAGCGTAGAATCTACGTCCATAACTAATAAACCTTTAACTTCTGACATAATTACCTCGATTCTTCGATGTCTATATAAGCCTTCACTAGATTTAATTCAAATATGAAATGAAAAACGGACCTTACAAAAAATTCTGGACCGTAGTCCAGAATCTTTCTCTTACATACGAATTTGTTCGCGTGTCTTCTCGTAAGATGATACAAAACGATCTGTCACACCTGGTTCAACTGTTTCCAAAGCATAAGAGATTTCTTCCAAAGATGCATCATAATCATGATCAACCTCAAACAATTTAAGTGCATGCTCAAAGCTACTTTGAACAGCAGGTTCGAACGAACGGTAGCGGTTTGAGTATTGCAAGAGTTGCTCAGTCAAGGTTGCATTTTGAACAACCAAGTAAGCAGTCTCTTCCAAATGATCAATGGCGTTTTTAGATATTTCTGTCAAACGCATTACCGCATCAATATTAATACGGCCACGGCTGAGTTCGTCCATAAGGGCCTCAATTTGAGCACTAGTTGAGAAGAATACACTCAAGAAGGATTGAGGAATACCTGGCAGGTTACGTTTTTCCATGTAACGCTTGATAACATGCAATTTATTAACATAAAGATCAAGCTCTTCACGTGCTTTAGCTTCGTTTATCTCAATAGCCTGAAGATTTTCAAAGACCTCAACCTGACCATTTTCAACAGCTGACAAGGTATTAAGACTCTTTTCAAAGATTTTCTCAAGTTCTGAGAATGGTTTTACCTGAGTTTCAAAATTTTCAAGGGTCGGAAGAACAGCCGTCTCCACACCTGAAATATCAGATGCAAAGCTACGAACATCTGCCGCATATGTTTCATCGAAGATGTAAGTCAACATGAGACGCTCAAGCTCTTCTTGAAGTTTCTTGTTGTTTTCTTTAGCATGCTTGAGATAATCTGGCAAAATTTTCTTTTGACGCATAACAACCTTGTATGAGGCAATTTCACGTTCAAAAATGCTATACAAGTTGTCAATTTTTTCTTGAATCTCAGCGTTTTCTTCTTCCGCACGGTCTAAATCAAGAGAAACCAACTCACTTGAGTTTGAACGGATAGCTTCACGAATTTCTTGGAAGCGACGTTCGATATTTTTCTCAGGGAAGTGATAATTTTGCTCAATCAACTTGCGATAGCCAGATTCCAAATCATCCAACTGATCTGGGAAATCATCTTCCAACTTAGCTACAATAGCAGGAATCTTCTCTGAAATTTGACCCAATGCAATAGTGTGCTCTTCTGCACGATCCAAGATAGTAGATGCTTCAACAGGGTCACCTGATGAGTTAAGCGTCACGAATTCAGCAAACTCAGCTTCAATGTTTTTAAGCTGTTTATTGATTTCAGTCATGGTAGAACCGAAATTATCAGAGTTTTCCTCGATTGAGTTTTGCAACTCTTCGTACAAGTCTAATGCATGCTTAACGCGAGCACTGTTCTTTTCTTCTTGTTCTTTCAAGGTTGAGAGCGCTTCGCGGATAGACTTGATGTCTTCTTCCACAAGATCTAACTGACTCTCAATGTTATTGATTTCACCACTAGCCTTGAAGAAATGGAAGGTATCGTTCATATTTTCAGCTTCGAAAATATGATTTTCAATATCTGCGAATGAATTTGTCGAGATATCAATCCATTTCTGATTCCATTCACGGAATGTTGTTTGACTTTGTCCAATCAAGTGAAGCTTTTTAACTTCTTCAATTTCTTCGTTAATTGGCAAGTCAAACAATTTTTGCTTGCGTTCTTCAAGCTGTGCAATCCGCGAATCATTTCGTTTTCTAATAAGAATACCGACTAAGTAAGCGATAATTACGAGCATAACTACCACTACAATCAGTAAAACAATTCCGCTAGACATAGTTTCTCCTTAATCGTCTATTATGTTCATAAATGTAGAATAACATTACGATTATATCATAGTTATCCTAGCATTGCACCCTTTTCTAAAAGAATATTAGATATCTAGAGTACTGTAAACGGCATTTTCTTCGATAAATTCTCGGCGAGGTTCAACCTTGTCTCCCATCAGCATATCGAAAATCTTATCGGCCTCTGCAGCATCATCCACAGAAACACGTGCCATCAAACGATTTTCAGGGTCCATGGTAGTTTCCCAAAGTTGGTGGTCATCCATTTCACCCAAACCTTTATAACGTTGTACTGTAGGTTTTGAACGTCCCACACTATACTTTTCAAAAGCAGCACGCAATTTGTCTTCTTGATCGGCACCAGGTTGGATGTATTCTTTAATCTCAGAACCAACCTTAACCCCATAAATTGGTGGTTGAGCAATGTAGACATAGCCTGCTTCCAAGACTGGACGCATAAAGCGGTAAATCAAAGTCAGAAGCAAAGTACGGATATGGGCCCCATCGACATCGGCATCGGTCATGATTACCAACTTGTGGTAACGAGCCTTGCTGACATCAAATTCAGCTCCAAAACCTGTTCCCATAGCTGTGAAGAGAGAACGAATTTCTTCATTGGCTAGAATCTTATCCATGCTAGCCTTTTCAACGTTCAAAATCTTACCTCGAATTGGCAGAATAGCTTGGAATTCACGGTTACGACCTGATTTAGCAGATCCACCAGCTGAGTCCCCTTCGACAATGAAAAGTTCATTCATTTCAGCATTATTTGATGAACAGTCTGCCAACTTCCCTGGAAGGTTAGAAATTTCAAGACCTGACTTCTTACGTGTCACTTCACGGGCACGCTTAGCGGCGATACGGGCCTTAGAAGCCAAAATCCCTTTTTCAACAATCTTCTTAGCGATAGCAGGATTTTCCAAGAGGAAGCGACTCAAAGCTTCACTGAAGAGACGATTGGTAATCTTAACCACTTCAGAGTTTCCAAGCTTGGTCTTGGTTTGACCTTCAAACTGTGGGTTTGGATGTTTAACAGAGATGATAGCAGTCAAACCTTCACGAACATCATCCCCTGTCAAATTATCATCTTTTTCTTTGAGAATCTTATTCTGACGTGCATAGTCATTAATGACACGCGTTAAGGCTGTTCGGAAACCTTGTTCGTGAGTACCACCCTCATGGGTGTGAATGTTGTTGGCAAAACTCATTACCGTTTCATGATAGCCAGTCGTATATTGCATAGCAACTTCAACCGAAATACCATCCATCTCACCATCAGTGTAGATAGGTTCATCAAAGATAACATCCTTATTTTCATTGATGTATTTCACATAGGATGTGATACCACCTTCGTAGTGATAATGTTTCTCTTGTTCGAGACCTTCACGCTTATCTGTGATAGAGATACGGAGCCCCTTGTTCAAAAAGGCTAATTCTTGGATACGTTTAGCCAATTTTCCAAAATCAAACTCGGTTGTCTCTTGGAAAATCTCTGGGTCTGGCGTAAAGTGAACAGTCGTACCATGTTTCTCTGTTTCACCAATTACTGCCAAATCTGCTACCACTACCCCACGTTTATACTCTTGGAAGTGGATATGGCCATTTTTATAAACCTTAACATCAAGTTGTGTTGAGAGGGCATTAACGACCGAAGAACCAACCCCGTGCAAACCACCAGAGACCTTATAACCGCCTCCGCCGAATTTACCACCAGCGTGAAGTACTGTAAAGACAGTTTCTACCGCAGGACGGCCAGTTTTTTCTTGGATATCGACTGGAATACCACGACCATCATCGACAACCGTAATAGAATTGTCCGGCTCGATAAAGACTTGAATATGAGTGGCGAAACCAGCCAAGGCCTCATCGATTGAGTTATCGACAATCTCCCATACCAAATGATGCAACCCCTCTTTTGAGGTTGAGCCAATATACATACCTGGGCGCATACGTACGGCTTCAAGTCCCTCTAAGACTTGAATCTGGCTGGCATCATATTCTTGCGCTTTTTCTTCAAGATTTTTTAATTCATCAGTCATTTATGTCACAATCTCCAATAATGATTTATGGCCGTCAACAAGCAAGGTATCCAGACCCGCTACTTTTCCTGCCTCTATATCTATCTGGCGGTCACCAATGACCAAGCCGTGTTTAATATCGTATTTTTTAATTAAATAAAGGAAACTATCTGGACTCGGCTTTCTAGCAAAACCATTTTCAGAAGTTACAACCTCTGTAAAATAAGAGGCAATTTCTGCTTTATCAAGGATGTCTAGCACCAAATGATTACGGTGGCTAACCAAAAAATTACGCCCACCCTCGGTCACAATCTTAGCTAGGACAGCCCTAGCACCTTCAAAAAGAACAGGTTCCTGTAAATGCTTGGCTTCCTCCTGCTTATATAGGGTTCGAAAATCAGCTATATCAGGCGCAAACATAGCAATGGCAGTACTCGTTGATACCTTAAGGGCATCATAGACTGCTTGAGGTTCTGCTGTACGCTCAAATTGTTCTAAAGTTGCTAGAAAGGCTTGGGTTGATACCTGGTAATTATCCAACAAGGTACCACCCAAATCCCAGATATAATCTCCATAATTCATAACCTTAATTATAACACAAAAGGTCAGATTTTGCTTGCTTTTCACAGCTAAAAAGGCTTGGAAAACCTATCCAAACCTTAATTTTTTATTTCAGAATCAAACTCGCCACAATAGGACTAATAAAGACATATAGAATCCCTGTTACAGCGATTGAGAGACCACCCATGGCACCTGCAACCTGACCATATCTGAAGGCAGTTCCTGTACCTACAGCGTGTCCGGTTCCTCCTAGTGAAAGTCCAATAGCGACTGGGTCTTTAATCCCAATCATTTTTAGAAAGACAGGACCTAAGACAGAGGTTAAGATACCCGTAATAACAACTACAACTAAAGTTACCGTCGTAATCCCCTGCATTTTTTCCGAAATTCCCACAGCCATGGCAGTCGTTACAGACTTAGGAAAGAGCGAAATAGCCAAAAAATAATCCATTCCAAAAAGCTTAGCAATCAAGGCCGTGTAAGTCGTATTTAGAACACAAGCAACCGTTGATCCAATTAGAATACTCTTATAGTGATGGCGCATGAGGTGTAGATTTTTATAAAAAGGAACTGCTAGCGCGACTGTTGAAGGAATAATCAAACTGTTAAGATAAGAGCCGCCGACATAGTAATCCTTGTAGGAAATTCCTGTATAGTGCAAAATGACGATAATCAGGGCAGTCGATACAAGAAGAGGCGTCGTCAAAGGATTAGGGAAACGGCGATAAATCAATAGCCCTAATGTGTAAGCTAGTACAGAAAGTGTTAGCCCAAACAAGGGTGTGTTAAAAAAATTAGCCACGTTTAACCTCCTCGTAATCACCTTCAAAATGTTTTTTGATGAAACCGACGACTACTGCAATCACTACAATATTAAGAACCAAGGCTCCCATAATAATCAAAATAATAGGGACAATATTCGCTGAAATAGCATTCCAACGTTCCATAATACCGACACCTGCTGGCAAAAATAGAATAGTCATATTGGCAATTAAAAATTCTGCCACAGCATGTATATGACGTAGACGAATCCACTTAAGCTGAAGAGCAATCAGAAGCAAGAATAAGCCAATAATGCTTCCAGGAATAGGTAATTTGAAGAATGTTGACAGAGCTTCACCAATAACGGCAAACAAACAAATCAACATGAATTGAACGTAGTATTTCACAACTTGCCTCCTAGGTTTAATCACCTATTAGTCTACTCCTTTTTTTTTGAATTTCAAGAGTTTTCAGTAAGTTCTTTTGAAATATTGAGATCCATAAATCAGCCCCTTTGAACATAAAAAAAACCAACCCAAAGGCTGGACTCTATCACAGATGCCACCACCGAGAATTGAACTCGGAACGGAGCATTACCATTGCTCTATTATACCATTTAACTATAGCGGCAACTGTTTTAATCTTACCATACTTCTA
Source organism: Streptococcus sp. 27098_8_74 (assembly GCF_041431705.1). Lineage (NCBI taxonomy): Bacteria > Bacillati > Bacillota > Bacilli > Lactobacillales > Streptococcaceae > Streptococcus > Streptococcus sp. 27098_8_74. The sequence goes on along the minus strand of NZ_JAPVYF010000001.1, from coordinate 132,612 downwards.
TTTACTGTGGCAAGATTTTTTGCTTATTTTTTATAAATTTAAGTCTTGATAAGGCGTACGGTAACCAACCTGTAAAACCTTACCATCTTTAATCAAGATAGGACGTTTAATCAACATACCATCTGAAGCTAAGAGTTCAACAGCTTCATCAAGAGATAGCGTTGGTAGCTTATCCTTTAATCCTAGAGATCGGTAGGATTGTCCACTCGTATTAAAGAATTTCTTAAGCTCTAAATCTGACCCTGCCAAAAGCTCTTTTAAAAACTGAGCCGAAGGTGGGTTTTCCTTAATATTAATAGATTTAACATCTAAACCTAATTGATTGAGTTCCGCCTTTGCCTTACGACAAGTGCTACATTTGGGATATTCATAAAAAGTGTACATGTTTTTCTCCTTTTTTCTAGCATAAAATATCTGTCTAAGACTTGTCAAACCTAATGCCTTCTAAATGAAGTAAAAAACGCTTGACTTCTTCTCCTGCTGCATATTTTCCTATATGACCACTACTAGGAAGAACCCGATGACAAGGGACGAGAACCAACCATGGATTCTTACCAACAGCAGTTCCTACGGCCTGTGCCGATTGACATGAAATCACTTTTCCAATCTGACTATAGGTTCTACTCTGCCCCGCAGGAATGTCCTGTAAAGCTGACCAAACCTTTAACTGGAAGGAGGTCCCTCTATCTGCTAGAGGGAGGGTATCTGGACTTGGATTATTACCTTTAAAATAAGCCTCTAACCAATCCCTCGTCATTTTCAAGATAGGATTTGAGGTGTCTACTAATTCCTCTTCCTTAATACCTGCCTGAAAATGCTTTTGTCCCTCCAACCAAATGCCATAAAGCGCTTGGTCACTTGCCACCAAACACAAGCGTCCAATAGGAGATAAATAATACTGACGATAAAACATATATTTATTATAACAAAAAGACAGGAATCTCTTGTTCCTGTCAATTAACTCTTATTATTTACCTTTAATCAAACGCACACGAACGATATTGTCGCTAGCCTCAAACTTAGCAACCAATTCATCAATCTTAGACTTGTCTGTTTCATCAAGGTCAAGAAGTGTATAGGCATAGTCTCCCTTAGAACGGTTGATGATATTATCAATATTGATATTAAAATCAGAAACCGCTGTAGAGATACGAGCCACAATATTAGGCACGTTTTTATTAATCAAGGTGATACGGTATGGGGCACTCAAGGCCTGTTGCACACGTGGGAAGTTAACAGAGTTAACAATCTCACCTGTTTCCATGAAACGACGAATGGTTTGACCGGCCATAATCGCACAGTTAAGTTCTGCTTCACCTGTTGAGCCTCCAACGTGTGGGAAGACAGTCACATGAGGTTTATTAAGTAGCTCTTCTGTACCAAAGTCGGTGATATAACGTTTAACCACACCTGTTTCCAAAGCATCAAAGAGGGCATCGTTATCTACCAACTCTGCACGGGCAAAGTTAATGATAGTTGTCCCTTTTTGCATAAGGTTAAAGGCATCCGCATTGAAAGTTCCTTTTGTGTCAGGTGTCAATGGAACGTGAACAGTGATATAATCACAGTTTTCAAAAATCTCTTTGAGATCAGAAACACGTCTTACATGGTGAGAAATATTCCAAGCTGCTTCAATAGAAACGTATGGATCGTAACCATAGACCTTCATACCCAAACGGTAAGCATCATTGGCAATACGTGCACCAATAGCACCAAGCCCGATAACACCAAGGGTCTTACCAGCAATCTCGCTACCAGCAAACTGTTTCTTCCCTGCTTCAATTTGTTTAGGAACATCGTCACCACTAAGTGTGTTAACCCAAGCATTGGCCGCAATATAGTCACGTGCTGAGAGTAAGATAGAGGCCAGAACAGCTTCTTTAACAGCGTTAGCATTGGCACCTGGAGTATTGAAGACAACAATTCCTTTTTCAGTTGCTTCGTCAACTGGAATATTGTTAGTTCCTGCACCAGCACGCGCAATAGCTTTCAAGTTGTCAGGGAAGACGGTATTATGGAGATTTTGACTACGAATGATGTAGGCATCTGGATTTTCCGCTAAATCACCATCAATTTGGAAATGATTTCCAAGTTCCTTCAAACCAATCTGGTTAATATTGTTATATGTTTTTACACTAAATACCATAATTTTATTCCTCTTAAATCAATGTATCCCGTGGTGAGCTGCTTCATCAACTTCTTGATAAAAGGCTTTCTCACGCTTGGTTTTGATTTTCTGATAAGCAAGACGTTCACCATCAATAGGGACCTTGCCACAATAGACATAGCCAAGTTTCTCCAAAATATGCTGCATGATAAGATTCTTTTCATGTGTGTCGCAACGAAAATCATGAGCATCAGTTCCCTCAATAAGACCTTGAATAAAGGTTTGAGCGACCCTTTGACCCGTAACCTCAGTCAAAACAGCAACCCTATGGAAAGTAATGTAGCGCTTATTGTGATGTTTCCAGTCTCCATCATAGATTTTGTCGTAAGCAGGGTCTCCATCAGTAATCACCGCAGCATAAGAAACAATTTGACCATCAATGAGTCCTACATAGGCCTGTCCCTTAAGGACATCGTCGAAGATTGTTTCTTCAGTAGGGTAACCATCAGCTCCTTGCCATTGGGTGCTACCAGCTTCTACTAAAGCAGTTCTAGCACTCTCAATGACAGTCATAATAGCCCCAATTTCATTTGGAAAGGCTTGTCTAATTTCCATCTCTTTACCTAATTATTTATTTTCGGCTTCAAATTTCTTCATAAAGTCAATCAAATCAAGCACACCTTGGCGTGGGAAAGCATTATAAACACTAGCACGCATACCACCTACTGAACGGTGTCCTTTGATATTCTTGAAACCAAGAGCATCTGCTTCTGCTACAAACTTAGCATCCAACTCTTTACTTGGTGTGACGAATGGAATGTTGCAGACAGATCGATCCTTGGCATCTTTGACAGGGTTTGTGTAGAAATCAGATGACTCAATGTAATCGTAGAGAAGACCTGATTTTTCGCGTTGAATTTCAGCCATCTTGTCTACGCCACCAATTTCATTTTTAACCCAGTCAAAGACGAGTTTTGAAATATAGATGTTGAAACATGGTGGTGTATTGTAAAGTGATCCTGCCTCAGCTTGAATACGGTAATCCAACATGGCAGACAATTGTGGCTGGTCATTTAGGAAGTCCTCACGAACGATAACTACTGTTACACCAGCTGGTCCAATATTTTTTTGAGCACCAGCGTAGATAAGGGCAAAGTCCTCAACATTGTAGCGAGCAGCCAAAATATTTGAAGACATATCAGCTACAATTGGCACACCGTTAGTATCAGGCAAATCGTAGATAGCTGTACCTTCAATGGTATTGTTCGTTGTCAAGTGAACATAGGCAGCTTCTGGATCAATTGTTGCTGGGTCAAAACTTGGGATGTGATCGTAAACAGTTTCTTCTGAAGAGGCCAAAAGAATTGGTTCGAAAGGAATGGTTTTTGAAAGTTTAACAGCTTCTGTATAAGCTTTTTTACCCCATGAACCACCTACAAGGTAGTAAGCTTTCTTACCTTGAGCGAGGTTAAGTGGGACCATTGTAAATTGTGTTGAAGCACCACCTTGCAAGAAAATAACCTTATAGTTATCAGGAATGGCCATGAGCTCACGAAGTGTCGCTTCCGCATCTTTAACGATCTTGTCAAATTCTGGAGAACGGTGGGACATTTCTAGCACGGACATACCGGAATCTTGATAGTTAAGCAATTCAGCCTGCGCTTTTTCAAGCACTGGTTTTGGTAATGTAGCAGGTCCTGCTGAGAAATTATAAATTGTCATAAAGACACCTCCAAAATTTTAATGGTCCCATTATAGCGAATTTTCTGAATATTGTAAAGTCCTAACAGTAAAAAACGAACGGAATTAACCGCTCATCTTTAAAAAGTTAGGTATTTTATGTATATTTTTATCAGCATTTGATTTTAGTATCCGTTTATTTCTGCTTAAGAAAATAAGCTGCTCCAATCAGATTAGCTCCATTATGATGATGACAGGCCACAATCTTCGGACGTTTAATAATTTTACCAATAAAGTCAATCTCATGGTGAACCTTATCAAACTGGCGGTTGACCTCCTCGATAAGAATAGGCTGGGCTGAAATACCACCTCCAATAACAAAGGTTTCCATATCAAAAATGGTTTGAAGATTCAAAATGGTAATGGCTAAGTTACGGCAATAGCTTTCAAAAAGTGGATAGACCATTTTATCTCCTACATTAATTGCCTCAAATGCGGCTAAACCATTCTTTAAGTCAGAGTTACCTAACACTTCATTAATTTTGGTAATTAAACCTACAGCTGACAGAGTCACGCCTCGCATCAATGAAGGCTCAACTTTTTCCATTTGAACTGGTAAAATAAAGGTCAACTCGCCCGCTTGAAAGTGACTTCCTTGAAAAAGTTTACCATTAATTATAAGTCCACCACCAAGGCCTGAACCCAAAACAAGGGCTGCACCATTGGTCACTCCTTGCAAATGACCTGTGGCTAGCTCTGCCAAGGCTGCCGCTTTACCATCATTAAGAGCCATTACAGGCAAATGGTACTTGGCTTCAAGGACCTCTTTAATACGAAAACCATGGAAATATCTCAATAAGCCACCATGATAAATGACACCTTCCTCAGTATCAACCGTCCCAGGAACACTAATAGCAATACCTGATAGCTTGGCTTCAACTGAAGTAACTATATGATCAATAACATCAATAGCTTGGTTCAAGGTTTGTGGAGATGACTGCGTCGGCAGACTTTTTTCAATGGCAAACTCCTCCAAAACAAGTGCTGACTTTACCTGTGTTCCTCCAAAATCAATCGCTAAAATCGTCATAATCATCCTCCACAGATTGTTTTTCGTCATTATAGCATAAAAGAGGTAATAGTAGAAAAAACGGTTTCAAAATGCTATCATAAACTTACAGAATTAGATAAAAGGAGTATCTCACATGACTAAATTTCTACACACTTGTGTCCGTGTCAAGGACCTAGAAGCCTCACTTAAATTTTATAAAGAAGCTCTTGGTTTCAAAGAAGCTCGTCGAAATGATTTTCCAGAATATAAGTTCACCCTTGTCTACTTGCAACTCGAAGATGATCCTGATTACGAGTTGGAATTAACCTACAATTATGACCACGAAGCCTATGATTTAGGAGATGGGTACGGTCATATCGCTGTTGGTGTCGATGATTTAGAAGCTACACATCAAGCTCACAAAGAGGCTGGATACACTGTTACAGACCTCTCAGGTCTTCCTGGTAAACCAAAAATGTATTACTTTATCACTGATCCAGATGGCTATAAGATTGAAGTTATTCGTTTGGCTCAATTCCTAGAAAAATAAATCAAAAAAAGTCAGATCGTATAGATCTGGCTTTTTTTGTGCTTAATTTTTATTATCTGCTTTCAAGGCTGACAAAATTTGGGTACGAATATCATCCACACCGTTTGGATTATTTGGCAAGAATAAGGTTTGATTTCCTTTCGCCGCAAAAGTATTAAGGGTATCCAAATATTGGTTAGTCAAGAGAATAGACATAATTTGCTCTTCAGACATCCCCACATTAGCCTCTTTTAGTTCTGCAATAGATTCAGCCAATCCATCAACGATAGCCTTACGTTGTTGGGCAATACCAACACCATGAAGACGATCTTTTTCAGCTTCGGCTTCGGCTGCTGTGACAATCTTGATTTTATCAGCTTCTGCCAATTCTTGGGCTGCTACACGCTTACGTTGGGCAGCATTGATTTCGTTCATAGACTGCTTAACTTCAGCATCTGGTTCAACTTTGGTAATCAAGGTCTTAACAATGATATAACCATAAGTTGTCATTTCTTCGGCCACTTGGTGTTGAACCTCAAGGGCAATCTCATCCTTTTTCTCAAAAAGCTCATCGAGTGTCAACTTCGGAACTGATGAACGAAGAGCATCCTCAATGTATGATTTAATTTGAGCCTCTGGACGCATGAGTTTATAGTAAGCATCTGTAACATTTTGCTCATTTACACGATACTGAGTAGCCACATTCATCATAACAAAGACATTGTCCTTGGTCTTGGTTTCGACCACAATCTCACTTTGAAGCAAACGTAGTTGAATACGAGCGGCAATTTTATCGATACCAAATGGCAAACGCATATGAATCCCACTCGTTGCGATTTTTTGATAACGTCCAAAACGTTCAACGATAGCTACTGACTGTTGACGTACGACATAAAGCATACTGATGAGAATTCCCAAGATAATCAAGAATGAAATCAGTAAAAAGAGAAATGCTGCTTGCATGTTAAGTCCTCCAAAATAAACATTAAAAATTTCTTTGTTTTATTATAGCACAGCAATACAATTTTTCAAGAAAAATAGTATGGCTTGTTCGGAATAGTGTAAAGTAGACACTTTCTTAATCTCTTATGTGTCAGCACTCCTGAAATCTTGGAAACTCTTGTTAATCGAGAGACTTGTACGCAACAGGCGAGACTTTTCGATGTAAGAAAAAGACTGAAACTATTGCGTTTCAGCCTCTCCGTAATTTTAAAATAAAATCGTTTGAAGAACCGTTTTAGATTGCATCTAAAACTTAGGTCTCAAAAATCTTATTTACGATACATCTTAACTTGAAGGTAAATATCGTTATAGATTCCTAGCCACTTTTGACCTAGGTTATTATAGACTTCAAGGTTTTTAATGGTTGATTCTGATGGGTAAAAGGCCTTATCATCCGTAATACTCTTTGGAAGTAAGGCTTTGGCTGCCTCGTTAGGTGTGGCATAACCAATATATTCAGCATTTTGCGCTGCATTTTCCGGTTTAAGCATGAAGTTGATAAGGGCATAAGCTTCCTTCTCATGCTTCACAGTTTTAGGAATCACTAGATTGTCAAACCAAAGATTTGAGCCTTCTGATGGGACAACGTAACGTAGGTCCTCATTTTTATCAAGCATCTCACTGGCTTCCCCTGAGAAGGTTACTCCAATAGCCGCATCACCTTGAACCATGTAGCCCTTCATCTCATCACCCACAATAGCTTTGATATTTGGTGTCAGACTATTAAGTTTAGTTTCAGCCAAACGTAATTCAGTCATATTCTTCGTATTCAAGCTATATCCCAGGCTATTAAGTGAGAAACCAAGGACTTCTCGCGCGCCATCAACCAGCATAATCTGGTTTCTGTATTCGGGTGACCAAAGATCATTCCAGTGCTGAGGTGCTTTTTTCACCAATTTCGTATTATAGACGATTCCGACTGTCCCCCAAAAATAAGGGATAGAATAGTCATTATTAGGATCGAAACTAAGCCCCTTAAAACTTGAGCCAATCTGATCAAAGCCATGGATTTTAGATTTATCCAACTTCACCAAAAGGTCTTCCTTGACCATTTTATCAATGGTGTAGTCTGACGGCACAGCAATGTCGTATGTCGTACCACCTTGCTTAATCTTAGTATACATAGCTTCGTTGGAATCAAAGGTTTCATACTGGACCTTGATGCCCGTTTCTTTAGTGAACTTGGCCAAGAGGTCTGGATCAATATAATCACCCCAGTTATAAATAACAAGCTTGTCCGACACATTTCCTGTACGGCTTTGCATGTAGGCAGAAATTCCCCAAAGGAAGAAAATAATTGCTAAAATCCCTGCCAGAAATTGATAGAGTTTACGCATCGTGCTCCTCCTTTCTCTCCTTGGTAATCATATAATATCCAATGACTAGAAGAATAGAGAACAAGAAGACAACCGTTGATAGGGCATTGATTTCCAAGGAAATCCCTTTACGGGCACGTGAGTATATTTCCACAGCAAGTGTTGAAAAACCATTCCCCGTAACAAAGAAGGTTACTGCGAAGTCATCCAAAGAATAGGTAAAGGCCATGAAATAACCAGCGATAATACCAGGTGTCAAGTATGGCAACATAACCTCACGTAACATCTGCCATTGGGTCGCACCCAGGTCATAAGCTGCATTCACCATGTCTCGATTCATTTCCTTGAGACGTGGTAAAACCATGAGAACCACGATTGGGATTGAGAAGGCAATGTGACTCAACAAAACCGATACAAAACCGAGTTGGAAACCTATCAAGGTAAAGAGAATCAAGAAACTCGCACCAATCATGACGTCTGGTGCAACCATGAGTACGTTATTTAGAGATAAAATCCCAGTCTGTTGCTTCTGTTTACTCTCATAGATAAAGATAGACCCAAAGGTACCAATAATCGTCGCCAGAAGAGCACTAAGGAAAGCTAAAAAGAAGGTTTGAGCCAGAATTAACATGAGTCGGCTATCTGAAAACATGCTCTGGTAGTTATCCAGAGTAAAGCCAGTGAAGCTATTCATATCACCACCACTATTGAAAGAATAGGCGATTAAATAGAAGATTGGCAAATAAAGGATAACAAAGACAAGAGCTAAATAGAGATTTGCAAATTTTTTCATTGACGTCTCTCCTTTGTTAACCACATGGTCGCAATCATGGCAGCAATAAGAACAACACCAATGGTTGCCCCCATTCCCCAGTTTTGTGTCGTTAGGAAGTGCTGTTCAATAGCTGTTCCTAGGGTGATAACTCGGTTACCTCCGATCAAGCGTGTCAGCATAAAGAGGCTGAGACTAGGAATAAAGACAGACTGGACACCAGAGCGTACCCCATTGAGCGATAAAGGAAAAATAACCTTGGTAAAGGTCTGCCAATCATTGGCTCCCAAATCTTTACTCGCATTCACAATATTTTCATCCAAATCATCCAGTGCATTGAAAATCGGTAGAATCATAAAGGGAATTTCAATGTAGCTAGCCACAAAAATGAAGGAGAAATCCGTAAAGAGAATTTGCATGGGTGCAATCCCAAAGAAGCCGAGAAAGGCATTGATACCACCTTGTTGCCCAAAAATCCCCATAAAAGCATAGGCTTTCAGAAGGAGATTGACCCAGGTTGGCAAAATGACCAACATCAACCAAAGTTGCTTATGCTTTAGTCTGGTTAAAAGATATGCCGTCGGATAAGAAATGAGAAGGGTTACCAGAGTAATGATGGCTGCATAAAGAACCGAGTTAAAACTCATCCTTAAGTAAGTCCAACTGGAAAAGAAGGTACCATAATTGTCCAAAGTAAAGTTGCCACTGATATCAAAGAAAGACTGATAGAGTAGCATGAGTACTGGAGCAACCACGAAGAGTAGGAGCCAAAGGAGGTAAGGAACCGAGAAGAGGCTAGCTGTTTTCTTCATAGCGCTCCTCCTCAATGGCATTAATCAAGCCATCTTCATGCTCTTCCACTTCCACATATTCTTCAATACGTGCATCGAATTCTTCTTCTGTCTCATTAAGACGCATGATATGAATATCCTCAGGCGTAAAATCAAGACCGATAATCTCACCCTCAATCGCCTTACGGGTTGAATGAATCATCCATTCATTACCAAGATTGTCATAGGCAATGATTTCATAGTGGACCCCACGGAAGAGCTGAGTTTCCACGCGAACTTGCAATTTGCCTTCCTCAGGAAGTGTAATCTGTAAATCTTCAGGGCGAATCACCACTTCGACAGGTTCATTAGGACGCATTCCTCCATCAACAGATTCAAAACGTTTCCCATTGAACTCAACCAAATAGTCCTCAATCATAACGCCTGGTAGGATGTTAGATTCTCCAATAAAGGTTGCAACGAAGTGATTGATTGGTTCGTCATAGATATCAACCGGAGTTCCTGATTGAACAATTTCACCATCATTCATAACAAAAATCCAGTCCGACATGGCCAAGGCCTCTTCTTGGTCGTGAGTGACAAAGACAAAAGTAATCCCTAAACGTTGTTGCAATTCGCGCAACTCGTATTGCATTTCAGTACGTAGTTTCAAATCCAGTGCCGACAAAGGCTCATCCAAAAGGACTACACGGGGTTGGTTAATAATCGCACGAGCAATAGCCACACGTTGACGTTGACCACCTGATAATTTTTGAATCGAGCGCTTTTGATAACCATTTAGTTGAACCATCTTTAAGGCTTCTTCTACACGCTCTTCAATTTCCTTTTTAGGCACCTTTTTCAATTTAAGAGCAAAAGCCACATTGTCAAAGACATTCATATGTGGAAAGAGGGCATAAGATTGGAAAACGGTGTGAACATCCCTTTTATTGATAGGAATATCATTGATACGTTTTCCATCCAAAAGGACGTCGCCACTGGTCGCATCTAAGAGACCTGCAATGATGTTCAAAATCGTTGATTTACCAGAACCAGAAGCCCCAAGAAGGGTATAGAACTCACCTTCTTCTAGTTCAAAGTTGATGTCTTTTAAAACTTGTGTGCCACTGTCTTCAAACACTTTTGAGACGTTTCGAAAGGCAATAATCGGATTAGTCAATTGTCATAAATCCTCCATGGATAGCAAATATAGGGATAGGGTTTTATTAGTTTAATTCGTCGCCAATGATACGTACTTCAGGCTCTAGTGTAACACCTGAATTTTCCTTAACCTTAGCGATAACATCTGAAATAAGGTCTTCATAGTCTTTTGCTGTTCCTTGATCGACATTGACCATGAAACCAGCATGCTTAGTCGAAACCTCAACACCACCGATACGATGTCCCTTGAGGTTGGCTTCCATAATCAGCTGACCTGCAAAGTGACCTGGTGGGCGTTTAAAGACCGAACCACACGAAGGGTATTCAAGAGGTTGTTTAAGCTCTCGCAAATGATTGAGACGATTCATCTCATTCTTGATTTGCTCGTAGTCTCCTGGTTTGAGGTTAAATTTAGCTGAAATAACCACTTCACCTGTTTCTTGGAGCACCGAACGACGATAACCAAAACGCATATCTCTTGCATCAATCGTACGAATATCACCGTCTTTTGTAAGAACCTGAGCAGAAACCAAGATATGGGCAATCTCACCACCATAGGCACCCGCATTCATAAAGACGGCACCACCAACACTACCTGGAATCCCCGCTGCAAATTCAAAACCAGTCAAACTTTGGAAACGAGCCACCTTGGTTGTCGCAATCAAATTAGCCCCCGCTTCAGCTTCAATTTGATAACCATTAACAGCAATACCATTAAGTCTGTCAAACATAATCACAAAACCTCTGATACCACCGTCACGGACAATCAAATTACTGGCATTACCGAGCACCATCCAAGGAATGTCATGCTTATTAGCAAATTTGACAATACGAGAGAGTTCATAGCGGTTACGTGGAAAGGCCAAATAATCCGCTGGACCACCAACCTTGGTATATGTATAACGTTTTAAGGGTTCGTCGAAACGAATATCAATCCCCACTAAATCTTCTTTAAGTTCATCTAACATGTTATTTTCCATACTTTTTCTATACATTTATTTCTTTGTAGGTATCGTGATAGACTTCCCCATATTACTATCACTACCTAAAAATGAGTTAGCATTTTTCCTAAAAATTAAAAGAAAAATACGGCAAAAAGCCAAGATTAATTATAGCAAAAAATCCCCATCTTGACGACAAGGAATTTCACGCAAAACTAATCCATAACTTCCAATTTACGGACATCACTAGTGTTTAATTGACTCAAATATTTTTTGTAGGCTTGGCCAGTTTTAGGGTCAGCCAAATCATCTGCTATTTCTATCAAGGGAACCAAAACAAAAGCTCTCTGACTCATATAAGGATGGGGCACTTTAAGGTGCTCAGTCTCCCAGATTTCCTGCCCATATAGAAGAATATCAATATCTACTGTCCGAGGCCCCCAATGCTCATGACGAACGCGATCAAGGTCTTTTTCAATCTGCTGACATGACCTTAGTAAGGTTTCAGCTGGCAACTGAGTCTCTAAGAGCAAGGCAAGGTTCAAAAAATCAGCCTGTTCTGTCAGTCCCCAAGCAGCCGTTTCATAATAGGAAGACACTGCTTTAACCTCTGTCTCAGGTAAGTCATTCAAGGCCTCCACAGCTTTTTGGAGATAGTCCTGACGATCACCCATATTAGATCCCAAACTCAAATAAACTCTTGTCATCGGCTACGCTCCAATTCAATACCAACACTCTTATAATGCCCATTAATTGGTGGATTTTCCTTGGTAATTCGAACTTTAATAGATTGAATAGGTGCAAATTGTTCAAATAAATCCTCACAAATCGCACCCGCCAAACGCTCAATCAAAATGTACTTTTTATCTTCCGCTTGTTTTTGCACGGCTTCGAAAACCAAACCATAGTGAACCGTATCATCTAGATTGTCACTCTGTGAAGCCCTAGTTAGATCAACAGTCAATTCCAAATCAACCACAAAAATTTGCCCTAGGGTCTGCTCCTCAGCAAAAGCCCCGTGATAACCATAAAAACGGCAACCATTTAAAATAATTTTATCCATAGTTTCTCCTTAAGACACTAGACTCTTCTTTATTCTAGCACAAAACAGTTGAAAAGTTGGTCTCTAATTAGTATGATATTTTAGACAAATCTGAAATTAGTGTATTTACACTTTATGCAATCGATTGCATAATTCTTCTGATTTGGTAAAATATAGACACAGGAGCTAAAAAGAAACTCCTGAATTATAAGCAAGACTATCTCAACTAATAAGGAAAAAACTATGACAAATCAAACCGCAATGCAATATTTTGAATGGTATCTCCCAAGTGACGGACAACACTGGAACAATTTGGCTGAAGATGCCCAACATTTAGCAGACCTGGGCATCAGCCACGTTTGGATGCCACCTGCTTTTAAGGCTACCAACAAAGATGATGTTGGTTACGGAGTCTATGACCTCTTTGACCTTGGAGAATTCGACCAAAAAGAAACTGTCCGCACCAAATACGGCCTTAAAGAAGAGTATCTCAATGCTATCAACCAACTCAAAGAAGTTGGTATTGTACCTATGGCCGACGTTGTGCTTAACCACAAGGCAGCAGCCGATAAACTCGAGACCTTCGAAGTGGTCGAAGTTGACCCAGAGGATCGTACCCAAGAAATCAGCGAACCATTTGAGATCGAAGGCTGGACACACTTCACCTTTGACGGACGCAATAAAGCCTACAACGATTTTGAATGGCACTGGTACCACTTTAACGGAACTGACTTCGATGCTAAACGTAATAAAAGTGGTATCTATCTTATCCAAGGTGACAACAAAGGTTGGGCAGACAACGACTTGGTTGACAATGAGAATGGTAACTTTGACTATCTTATGTATGCTAACCTAGACTATAAACACCCTGAAGTTATTGAAAACATTTACGAATGGGCGGATTGGTTCGTTGAAACAACAGGTGTTCAAGGATTCCGCATGGATGCAATCAAGCACATCGATTCATTCTTCATGCGTAACTTTATCCGTGATGTCAAAGAAAAACAAGGTCAAGACTTCTATGTCTTTGGTGAATTTTGGAATGGTAACGAAGAGGATAACAATACCTATCTTGAAAAGATTGAAAAACGTTTTGACCTCGTTGATGTTTCCCTTCACAACAATCTACACAACGCTAGCACAGCTGGAGCTGATTATGATTTAACAACAATTTTCGATCATTCTTTGGTCAAAAATCATCCTGAACATGCCGTGACCTTCGTAGACAACCACGACACTCAACGCGGACAAGCTCTAGAATCTACTGTTGAAGAATGGTTTAAACCAGCTGCTTATGCTCTCATTCTTCTCCGTGAAGACGGTCTTCCTTGCCTATTTTATGGTGACTACTATGGCATCGAAGGTGAATTTGCCCAAGAAAATTTCCAAGAAATCCTAGATACTTTGCTCTACGCTCGTAAAGACCTTGCTTACGGAGAGCAAACAGACTACTTTGATGATCCAAACTGTATTGGATGGACACGCTCTGGCAACGAAGATGGCGCTCCATTAGCTGTAACAATCTCTAATGATGCTGCTAACAGCAAGTCTATGGAAATTGGTAGTGATTGGGCTGGACAAACCTTCTATGACATTCTTGGAAACTGCTCTGATACTGTAACCATTGACGAAGACGGATGGGGAGACTTCCCAGTTTCTGAAAAATCTGTCAGCGTTTGGACAATTCAAGACTAAGAAAAAAAGCTCAATCGAGCTTTTTTTAGTATCATAAAATCCCTAAAATGGTCTTAACAATATCACGATTGGCATCAACATTATGCACACGGACAATCTGACAGCCCTTGCTAACAGCATAGCCAGATAGAGCAGCCGTTCCCTGATCACGGTCCTTAGCTTGGGTATTTCCACCTAGTAGGTAGTCCACAACACGCTTACGAGAAATCCCAAAAAGAACAGGATAGCCCAAGGCAACGACCTTACCCAAACCTTTTAGCAGGTCAATATTGTGTTGGACATTTTTCGCAAAGCCAAAACCTGGATCAATCCAGATATTGTCCTTGGCCACTCCTGCTTCCAAGGCGGCCTGGGCTCGTTGACTGAGGAATGTACAGACATCTTCTGTGACATCATTGTATACTTCTTCTTTTTGATTATGCATGAGAATAATCGGCACATTCTTTTCAGCTGCTAAAGCTAGCATCTGACCATCATAGAGTCCAGCCCAGACGTCATTTAGAATATCTGCCCCTGCTTCAAGAGCAGCTCTGGCAGTAGCTGTCTTATAGGTATCAATACTGATGAGCACATCATATTTTGCCTTGATAGCCTGAATAACTGGCACGATACGAGCAATCTCTTCTTCCTCGGTCACAAATTCTGCTCCTGGTCTTGTAGATTCGCCACCTACATCGATAACGGCTGCTCCCTGGGCAATCATACGCTCAACCTGAGCCAACGCATCCTCTACAGTGTCAAAATCGCCACCATCTGAGAAAGAATCAGGGGTGACATTCAAGATTCCCATAATACAGGCCTTACCTGCAATCTCATGTTTGCCAATAAACATCTTAACTCCTAAAAATCACGCATCAATGAAAGAATTTCCTTGCGTTCTTCACGGTCTTCTTTATAAAGGCCCTTAGCGACAGTTGTGATTGTCTTACTTCCTGGTTTCTTAATTCCTCGCATGGTCATGCACATGTGCTCTGCTTCAACCATGACAAAAACTCCTCGAGGATTCAGAGCTTCTTCAAGTGCTGTAGCAACTTGATCTGTAAGGCGTTCTTGCAACTGCGGACGACGAGCAGCTACTTCAACGGCACGCGCTAATTTGGAAAGTCCTGTCACCTTGTCTCCACTTGGCAAATAAGCCACATGGGCCTTACCATAAAATGGAACCAAATGGTGCTCACACATAGAGTAAAAAGGAATATCCTTGACAAGGACAACTTCGTCATGGACTTCTGAAAAGACAGCTGTAAATTGATCCTTAGGGTCTTCATTTAGACCTGAAAACATTTCAGCATACATCTTAGCCACACGTTTTGGTGTGTCCAAAAGTCCCTCACGCTCAGGATTTTCACCTAGAGCTTCCAATAGTTGATAGACTGCTTGTTCTACTTTTTCTTGATTTGCCATAATTTCCTCTTGCAACGTTATAATACTATCTATTATACCTTATTTTGCTGGATTTTTCTTGCAAAAAATAAGATTTCCTAGCTACCTAAATCTCAAAAAAAGCGAAGACCACCTTTCATATAGAGGTTATCTTCGCTTATATTTTTTAGTCTTTCAAGTGGTAAGAATAGGATGAAACCACAATATTCTCACGCCATTTGAGATAATATTTCAATCGTAAACTCATTTGGTTGTGAAGCATGGTTTGCCATGATTTTTTAGGCACAAACTGAGGAATCATGACTGTCAGAGTCGCATTATCCTTCTCAGCTTGAGTGGCGACCTCGTCCACATACTGAATGGTTGACTGAGTGATTGAGCTGTACGGTGATTGGATATGAACCATCTCAATTTCAGGGAAATATTTTTTAAACTCTTGTTCAGTTTCCTTGTCCTTGTTCTCAGTATCCTTAGTAGATACATGCATGGCGATAACCTTGTCACCAATAGAACGCGCATAGGAAATAGCTCCGATATTAGCCTTGGTAACATTCCCAACGAGGATAAGAACAATATTTCCTTGATAATGGTGTTCTTCTACCGCTCCATCAATACGCAACTGTTGAGCAACACCATTATAGTGTTTTTTAATCTTAAGGAACATCCACATCAAGATTGCAATAATTGGGAAGAATGGCCAGATATCTCCTAAACGGAAAAGGAAGAGAATGAGAACAATAGCATAACAAATGAGAGCCCCCAAGATATTAGCTAAAGAATGTTTCCAGAATCCCTTACCATATTCACGAATCCAATGGATAACCATCCCCGTTTGAGAAAGAGCAAATGGAATGAATACACCGATGGTATAAAGCGGAATCAAACGTTCCGTATTTCCTCGGAAAATAAACAAAAGGGTAATGGCGCCAATTGCAAGTGTCAAGATCCCATTAGAGTATCCCATACGTGCCCCTTTTTCAAGGTACATGTGAGGCATGTATTTATTTTTCGCCATATTAAAGGACAACATCGGAAAGGCTGAAAAACCTGTGTTAGCCGCTACTGCAAGAATCATGGCAGTAGAGAATTGGAAAACGTAAAATAGAATACTACCAATCCATGACTGACCGAGAATTTCTCTAGCCATTTGTGACAAGATGGTTACTCCTGCATGAGGTGTAATACCTGTCCACCAGTTGAGGAAGGTGATTCCCGCAAACATAGCCCCCAAAATGCTAGACATAATAAAGAGGGTTGAAGCTGCATTTTTGGCCTTAGGTTTCTTAAAGAAAGGCACCGCGTTAGAGATAGCTTCTACCCCTGTCAATGAGGCAGAACCTGAAGTAAAGGCCCTTAAAATAAGAATCAAAGACACACCTGTAATTGGTTGTCCTAAATGTGCTGTGGCTGCGTTAGGCATATGACCCGTTAGAATTTGAAAGAAACCAAATCCCAATAGGAAGAGCGTCGAAACAATGAAGAGATAAACTGGTATCATCAAAGATTTTGCAGATTCACGCATTCCCCTAAGGTTCATAACCATCAAAACAAGCACCAAAATCATTGATATTTCAAGATTGAAAGGATGCAGGAAGGGAAGGGCTGAAGTAATGGCATCTGCACCTGAGGCCACTGAAACAGCAACCGTCAACATGTAATCGACCAAAAGACTACCACCAGCTATCAAGCCAAACTTAGGAGACAGATTTTCCGTCGTTACCATATAGGCGCCACCACCTTGAGGATAGGCTTTGATAACCTGTCTATAAGAAATGGTAAGACTGGCCAAAAGGACGAGAACCAAAAGTCCAATAGGGATTGACCACCAAATAGCCGCACTAGATACAGCTGTCAGAACCAAGACGACCTGCTCTGGACCATAGGCGATAGATGAAAGTGCATCACTCGACAACATGGCCAAGGCCTGAATCTTGGACAATAAGTGTCCATCACCACTATCATCATGAGTTAAAGGTTCACCGATTAAAATGTTTTTCAGACGTTGAAACATTGTGATCTCCTTACTTTTAAAACATACGAGGGCTATTATACGCCCCTAAATGTCATCTTTCAAGTCTTAACCATCACTTGCCTGCTCTAAAACCCATTTTCTGACCTGAGAAATGAAGTATAGAGATCCCGTTACCACATAAAGTTTCTTATTGTCAGTCGTCACATGTTCTTTAATCCATGTTTTGAAGTCTGGTACCTGCTTATAAGCCTCTGGGTATTTATCTAATTTAACACTGTTTGGATAGTCAAAACTCGTTACAGTCAAGTCACCAACCGATTTTAGTTGGGCAAGCATACCGTCAATAGGCTTGGTATCAATCGCTGCAAAGAGAAGTTCAATCTCCTTATTGGCATACTCTGATTGCAACAAGTCAATCAAAACTTTAACACTCTCATTATTATGAGCACCATCAATCATGAGATTAGGTCTTAAAAATTCTGTTCGACCTCGCCAATGGGCATGAGCCAGGGCATTCTTTATGAGTTCAAGAGTTACTTTAGGATAATCTTTTTGAAGCAATAAAGAAGCCATGATAGCCAAGCTAGCATTTGCCACTTGGTGTTGACCGGCCATAGCCAAGGCTATATCATCTAACCTTTGCTCTCCATAGGTAAAATCAAAGGAATGGCTTGACCCTTCAGCTGTGAAATCTCTCCCCAGCTCATAGGTCTTAGAACCTTCTTCACGCGCCTTCTTCTCGAAAACATCTCGAACATCAGTACGGTCAGTCGCATAAATAAAGGGAGCCCCATTCTTCAAAACACCAGCTTTTTCTGCTGCAATTTCAGCATGGGTATTTCCCAAAATAGCCTGATGATCTAAACCAATCGATGGACACAGGACTGCCAAGGGCTTAAAGAGATTAGTCGAATCATGAAGACCACCCATTCCCGCTTCAATGAATGCGATATCCACAGGATGGATCTGACCAAAATAGAGGAACATCAAGACTGTGATAATTTCAAACTCTGTCGCATTTTCATGCTCTGTCTCTTTTGGTAGACGTTCAACCACAGGCTTCACACGATTAACCAGGTCAAGTAAGTCCTCTTCTGAAATCATCTGACCATTAAGAGAGATTCGTTCCTTGAAGTCAATAATATAGGGTGAAGTAAAGGTTCCAACTTCATAACCTGCTTGGGTGAAAATGGTTTGGAGGGCATTGACTGTAGACCCTTTGCCGTTTGTTCCCACGATATGCACAGCCTTGAGATTATCTTGTGGATCTCCCAACTCTTTAAGCATCCAAGCCATACGCTCCAACCCAGGCTTGATGCCAAATTTTAATTGTCCATGAATCCAATCCAACGCTTCCTGATAAGTCATAATTACTCCTTTTTTAGGCTAATGCTTCAACTTAGTCATTAAACCGACCTCTAAACTAGATTTCTAGTTTTTCCTGAGCTTAATGCTTTGACGCTCTTATTATACCAAAGACTCCTAGGTATAACCAAAATATGCAAAAAAGGCAACCCTAGGGTCACCTCTTAAGCTTTCTCTTTTTCGTCAATAACAAGACGAACTTTTTTACCTTGAGTAGGTACCGAATAGACAATCGCTCTTATCGCCGTAATAGTACGTCCTTTTTTCCCGATAACACGCCCAATATCGGCTGGGGCAAGATCAAGATGGTACTCCAAAAACTCAGGACCGTCAATAATTTTGATGGTCAACTGATCTGGTGAAGCAATTAAAGGTTTAACGATAGCGATAATAAGATTTTCAATGGTATCCATAGGCTAAAAAATTATTTTGAGAATTTTGATTCGTGGAATTTCTTCATAACGCCTTCTTTTGAAAGGATGTTACGAACTGTATCTGAAGGTTGTGCACCTTTAGACAACCACTCAAGAACACGTTCTTCTTTAAGTGTTACTTGGTTTTCTTCAACGAGTGGGTTGTAAGTACCAACTGTTTCGATGAAACGTCCATCACGTGGAGCACGTGAATCTGCAACGTTAATACGGTAGAAAGGTTTTTTCTTAGAACCCATACGAGTCAAACGGATTTTTACTGCCATTTTTAATATCTCTTTTCTTTAGTTTTTTATTATGGTGGGGGCACTTATCGCCCCTCGACCTTAACTAGTATACCATATCATTTTTATGTGTCAAGAAAAAAACTTGACAGACTTAAAATTTCTACAAAAAAAGTTAGAGTCAAACTCTAACTTCCTTTTCGACTATTTCTTAGTTGTAGTCTTGTGATTTTTTTCATAAGCTACCTTTGCTTCAGCATATTCAGCTTCTAAACCCTTAGCAGCTGCCTTCGACACTTTCTCGTAAGTATCACGACTGGTCAACTTGCCATCCTCGTTGTAGGTAGAAACAACCAAGGTATCTTTATTTACAGTATAAGACTTGGTGCGTTTCCCTTTACGGTAGAGTCGATAGTTATCTACATTATCCGAAATATAGTAATCTACTAGATTCTTATCTGCATTTGGATAAAGTTGCGAGACAACTTTAGTCAACTCACGCTTAAATTCTGAAACTTCTTTAGTATAGGTAATCGATTTATTCCACTGATCAACAACTTGATATTCCTTCAAATAATCTGAAGCTGTAAAAGTAGGCTGATCCTCCTCACCTTTTTTATAAAAGTAAGAATGTGTTTGTAAATTATTAGACTGATCAACTTTAAGGAAAGAGACGTAAATTTCATCTTTATCTTCATGTTCTTTCAGAGCATTGGTTAACTTTCCAGAATTTTCGTCCAATACCTTAGACGATTTTAATTCCCAAGTCCCCTCAATGTTCCCCGAAGCATTACGCCAAAAACCGTATACACCACCAACAAGCAACATCAAAACAACAGCAACAAGACTAGAAATCAAGGCTCCTTTGCCCCAATTTTTGGCCTTTTGCGATTTTTGATTAGCGTTTTGAATCGTTTCTAGAAGACGAACCTGACTTTCCAATCTCTTTTCTAGTCTGGCAACTGTCTGTTCTTCCTTAGATTTAGCTTTAGCAGCTAATTTTTCAGCCTTTTTCTTATCACGAGTAGCTTGACGAGCAAGCTTCTTAGCTGCTTTTTCTTCCTTATGATCAAGTTTTGTCAAATCCTCAGACAATCCAAGATGCTGTGCTTGGTTACTGAAAACTGGAATAGATTGATTAGGCTCACTCGAGGTATTAACAGAATGATTTTCTGCATCTGGACGGGTTGGCGCATAACTTGCCAAACGCTCCTTAGCCTCTGCGACGCGTTTGCGTTGTTCCTCTTCTTTTTGAATATCCTCAGCCTGGCGGCCCGACTGAATGGTTCTTACTTGACCAACAGTCTCTTGAGATAGGGCCTTTCTCTTTTCTTGAGCCACATTTGCCATAGCCTCTTGCGCGTTGTCACGCTCTTTCTGAGACTGGGCTAGTGCTCTGGCAGTTGCGGTTCCTTCTTCAAACTGTTGGTCAGCTGAAGACTCTCCTTGATCAGCTACTTGGTGAGCCTCTGCACCTTCAGAGAGAACAAACTCTCCTCGTTCCAAGGCTTCTTTAAAGTCGATTGGTCTTGGTTTTCGGCCATTCACGGCCTCAAAGTACTCTAACCATTCGTCTTTCAACATAATAAATCCCCCTGAATTAAAAAACACATGATTAACTTCCCTATTTTACCATACTTTTTAACATAAAAATAGGGATTAACAAGAATTCTAAAAATTCTTATTAAATCCCCATTAATCTTCTTTTGGTGTAATAGACAATAATTGGACAAAACGGTGTTGTGCTGATTCCGTTTCAAGCGTGACATTATCGTATCTAAAGAGAATCTCTTCGATATTTGCCAAGCCCAATCCTCGACCTGTTCCTTTTGTTGAAAATCCTCTTTGTTTCAAAGGAGCTACATCAATAGAAGCTTCCTTAGTTGAATTCTCAACAACAATAACGGATTGATTTTCCATCTTAAAGATAGCGATAGATAATTTTGGTTCATCTGCTAATACAGTAGCTTCTATAGCATTATCACAAAGAATGGATATGATTGTAATCAAGTCGAGTGGACGCATATCTGTGAAGAAGACGCCCTCTTCAACCTCAACATGACATTGAATACCTTTATCAAAAGCTTCGGCTACTTTAGATGACAACAGACTCTTAAGCGGCATGTTGGTCACACGAGTTAATTTTGCCAAATCAAACTTTTGCTGCTTCAAATCTGATGCCGAATCTTTCAAGACACTATCATAAATCATCTTGATTTGGTCGATGTCTTTCATCTGAATGGCTTCATTAAGCGAAATCATAACATTAGTATAGTCGTGACGGAAACTGCGTAACGTTTCGTAAAGACTTTCGACTTGTTCAGAATACTTCTCTAGGTCATCCAAGTGACGACGATTTTCTTTTCTTCGCTCATTTTCAAAGTACTCATCTGCGTATCTATTGACACTGTAAACAGCATAAAGAATCGCTATATAGCCAATCAAGGTTATAATATGGCCAGCATAGTACAAATCAAAGAAACGCGAAGCCACAACTACGGAATAGTTCATAATCACATAACTAATCAAAACAAAGTTAGTGAAAAACATTATCCGACCAAATTTGCTATCTCGCTCCAAAACCCTCAAATATTTAAAATCAATATTAAGAAGTTTGGAAAGAGCGACAAATGTTGGAATAATTAAAAGGTCAAAGAAAATGAAATAAAGATAACTTTTGTTAAGGAAATCCGATGTGATACCAAATCCCGGCATCAAAAAGTAGGCATAACCATTAAAAATCAAAAGATAAAGAACAAGAGGATAGAAAGCATAAAATGCCAACATATTGGTGGTTCTTTCCTTGCCATAGAAATAAGCATAGAAAAGAAGGTAGAACGGTGTCATAAAGGACAAACCGACATTATATGACATCCCCAGTATCCCCCCTATACATTCAACTAAGAACGCAATAGGAAGAATCATACGTGGTATCTTGACCAAGCTGGTCTTTTCGTAAATCCACTGTATGACGATGAAATGCAAAAGATATTCTAATGCAATTTGCAAATTGAGCATCATTTAATGGTTAGCCACCTCCTTCTAGTAATCTTAAATAAGCAGTAAAAAGCCACATTACTATTTTATCACACTTCCTGCTATTATATGAGATAAAATTAAATAATTATCTCGAATTTCAGAAAACTTTCAATAATGATTAGAGAAGAAGGGGAAAATCTGAGCCTTAACGATTTTTCAATCGTTCCAAAAGTTCCTTTTTACGTGTCCGCGAGAGGAGGCATGACTCGTCTCCCTCAAAGAAGACCATATTAGCCGTACGATCCACACTTGTCACATTACTCACATTGACAACAAAAGAGCGATGCGTTTGGAAGAAAATATCATCCAATTTCGCTACTTCTGCAATTTTTCCATAGAATTCTACTAGATTTGACTTGGTGTGAGCAATCAACTTATGTGGCACAGGGGCTGTTTCAATGTATAAAATGTCATCATAAGGAATATTAACATCATTTTTATCCGTTTTTACCGTCAGACTCTGTGCCTTGGTTTCTTGCTCAACCTGCGAATACGCAAAATCTAAAAGTTCTACCAAGGCTCTCTTAAGATCTGCATCTTCCATGGATTTATCAACAAAGTCCAGAGCTTGAATCTTATAACGGAAGGTCAAGGGCATAAACTCAGAGTAGGCTGTAACAAAAGCGATTTGTGCTTTCAAGTCTTCCTTACGGATTTCAAGCCCAATATCTAGTCCCTGCTTCGTTTGATTTTTAAGGTCAATATCCAAAAGATAAACCATGGATTTACCCGAACCTCTATCAGCATCTAACAATTCCTGACCTTGCTCATAAAAGGTAATCCCATCAACAACGGCCTTCGACTCCTCAACTGCTTCGTCCAATAAACGACTAACACGATGACGCTGCAAGGCATCATCTTCAAGGACGATAATAGAAAGCATCTTATTTCCCTCTTTCTTTCTAATATACTTTAATATACCTATTTAACATTTTATCATAATTAATCGGATAATATTCCTTTTTGTACAGCATAAAGTCTTTTTAACTTACCTCATTTCATTTATAAAACAATTGTTATCTCCCTGTCACTTTATCTTCATTTTTAGATGTTATCATGAGAACTGTTTTTGTTTTATATTAAAAAGGAGAAAGTTATGTTACGTTCTTTTAAAACGCAAGGGACTAAGACAAAGACCATCTTAACCCTTGCAACTGTTGGTATCATTAGTGCTTTTCTTGTGGGAAGTCCTCAGCATGCCTCTGCGGATCAAACCTATGTTTCAGATCCTAACCAGGCTATGACATTTTCTGAACTTGAAACAACTACAAATACCAATACCATCACTCAAACAGGTGTATCTAGTGAAACACCTACTACTGTGACTACTGTGTCACATACCTCTGTAGATGATCTTCATACACATGAAAATGACTATGAACAAACGCCCACAAATACTCCGACTTTTGAGGAATTGAAACAAGATAGTCAAACAGCTAGCAGTACTGTCGACAGCCAGACTGGTAGCAAAACCTATGGGACTAGAATTCCGACAAATACAGATAGCAATCATAAGGCTGTAGAAAATCACTCTGAACCAAAGACCGAAACTGTCGCTCAAGCACAAACCTGGTCAAAAGATGGTGCTACATGGGTATCAACAGAAATTAATAATGGTAACGTTCATAAGATTCTATCTACTTATATTCCAAAACCATTAACACCTTCTACAAAGCCCACGACAACAGCTACAACAAAACCTAAACAATCAACTCCTGCTGTTAGTCAACCTAAAAAACCAACAACTGTTGTAAACAAGCCAGCGCCTTCTACAACGACACAACCTAAGAAGCCAACAACGACTGTCACTAAACCTACAGCTCCTAAAGCTACTCCTATCCAACCTGCTAAACCAGTGGACCGAATTGCTCAAGTATGGCAAAAGAATAACGAACTGGTAAAAGAGAATTACGACACTCCTCACTGGTCAACTAAGGAAGCAACAGTCTTCATCAATGCTAAAAATCCTGAAATCGTGAATGCCTACAAACAAGCTATCACTTCTTGGAATAACACTGGTGCCTTTAATTTCTTGCTCACTAACGATAAACAAAAAGCCAACATCATTGCTGATGAACGTTATGAAGGTAATGTGGCAGCTCCTCTTGGAGTTACCTACTCTACTTACTACCTCCCAACTAAGCAATATAGTAATGCTACTGTTTACTTGAACACCTTCCATGTTCAAAACAATTATTACCAAAAGAACGGTGGGAAACTCCTTAACACTGCGCAACACGAATTAGGACACTCAATTGGACTTGAACACAACAGTGCCGTTGCCTCTGTAATGGAACCTAAAGGTGGTAAGACAAGTATCCAACCTGTTGATATTAACAATGTTAAGAAACTCTATAGCAAGATTTAACTTCTTACACCATCACTACAAATATAAGCAGACCTATCAGGTTCTGCTTTTTTTATACAAGTGAGATGACCATTCAAGACCAGAAAATGACTGTTCATGATTTTTTCTTACACATTTTTTGATTATGTAAAGTTTTCTTCATTTTTTTTGGTAAAATAGAAAATGTAAAGAGAGACCGGATGAGTTGGAAGACTAAACTTTGTTAGTTTTTGCTCATTATTCTCATAAACAGAATAAAAATAGTCTAGGAACCCTTCTTAACATTTATACCTATCTTCCCCAAACACTTTTCCCCCATTCCTAGATTTCCAGATCTCTCCTAATAAAGAACGTCTAGCAACAGCAGCTAGGCGTTTTTTAGTGTATCTAAAGCACATAGGCGTTGGTATTAGCCTAGTAGATTAGTAATCGTTCAAAATAATTCTCACAAAATACCATTCAAGACCAGAAAATGACTGTTCATGATTTTTTCTTATATATTTTAAAAATATGTAAGTTTTCTCTGGTTTTTTTTGGTACAATAGATAATGTAAAGAGAGACCTAATGAGTTATAGATAAGTGCTTTATCATTTAAAACTTATTGTTCTCACAAATGTTTTTTAAATAGTCTAGGAACCCTTCTTAACATTTATACCTATCTTCCCCAAACACTTTTCCCCCATTCCTAGATTATCAGATCTCTCATAAGAAAAGCGTCTAGCTCACCCGGCTAGGCCTTTTTTCTTTTTCCATACTTTTGCTATAATAGAGTCATACCGTTTGAAAGGAACTCATAAAATGACTATAAATCAGCAACTTCTTTGCTACAAACGTTTACCAAACTGGACAGCTACAACACTTCCAGAAATGGTGACGCAAAAACACAATACTAAGGTAGGAACTTGGGCTAAATTAACCATTCTATCAGGATCTCTCCGCTTCTACGAATTAGATGAACAAGGACAGGTTACTGCAGAGCACCTTTTTACCCCCGAGACAGAGATTCCTTTTGTTGAACCACAAGCTTGGCATCGCATCGCTGCTGCATCAGATGATTTGGAATGCTATCTTTCTTTTTACTGTAAACCTGAGGACTACATGGCTAAAAAGTATGACACTAAAGCCCACTCCGAGGTTCTTGAAGCAGTCCAATCTGGTCATATCAAACCTGGTCGTACCCTTGACCTAGGCTGTGGTCACGGCCGTAACGCTCTTTATTTGGCATCTCTTGGGCATGATGTTACAGCCGTTGATGTTAATAACGAAGCTACACAACGCATCCAAATGATTGCAGATGAGGAAAATTACAATGTTAGAGCTGGCTACTACGATATCAATGCTGCTGCTCTTCCTGAGTCTGAAACCTTTGATTTCATCCTCTCAACAGTCGTCTTTATGTTCCTTGATCCCGATCAAATTCCGGCTATTATCAAGAATATGCAAGAGCGTACAGTCATTGGTGGTTACAACCTAATTGTTTGTGCCATGGACACTGAGGAGCACCCTTGTACCATGCCTTTTCCATTTACGTTTGAAGAAGGCGAGTTGAAAAACTACTATAGAGACTGGGAATTAATCAAGTACAATGAAAATCTTGGTCACCTTCACCGTTTAGATGAGCATGGCAATCCAATCGCCCTTCAATTTGCGACCATGTTAGCCAAGAAGGTTAAATAAGAGCGAATGGCTGTAGAAGAGCTGACCACAGTTTGACTTGTCTTCAAATTAAAAACTAGGATTCCAGTTGGAATCCTAGTTTTTAATTGTTTACAATATCTGCATATCCTGATTTAAGGTCAGCATTTTCCGTTTCTTTGACATAATACACGCCACCATTAGTAGTTGGTGAATAAAGAACAAAGGGAGTCCCATCTTTTTTAATGGTAAAGAAATAACGGTGAACAGATACATTTTCCCATCTCTCGTATACCGAAACAATGGTATACTCCGAATTGCTATTACCATTTGCAGCATAAGTAGCATCCACAGTCTGGTTATGATCCGACATCCAACGGATAGGCAAGGAAGAGGCTTCATTGGTAATTTCTTTGTATCCTGGCTGATTCATCTGATTGCCCCAAGAAACCATCAAACTAGCAAGGCGACTAGCTTTGTCATTGGTCCAACGTGGATTTTCAGTATAGGCTTCCTTAGCATGGTTAGCATCAGGTGTATCAATACTTGCACTGCTAGATTCACTCGTCTTCGCATTTTCGATTGATGACGTACTTGGCTTGGCATTAGCCTTATCTGTCGATGAGAATATCGAGCTAGCCACTGTGGCAGACGACTTAGTCTGTTTGACGTTCTTCATTGAACTAGAGACTAGAGTCAAGCCAATGCCAACGACGATCGCTACTAGAGCCCCCAGAAGAATATAGATATAATTATAATTTTTCGAGATTCCAATAAGGCCAGACTGATAAGCTAATTGTAGTTCATCGGGTTTCGGTTTACGCCCTTGAACTTGCTCAAAACGACTTATCCATTCTGCTTCTGACAGCTTTCGCATAATTTTCCTCTTCTCTTTATCAATTATCTTCCATCCTATCATAGAACAGTGATGATGACAATAGTAGAGAGAACTTGAGGTTTACCTTCAACCAATTATCCTTTATTTTCAAAATAACGACGAACAATTGGCGCCACTTCTTCACCATAAAGCTTAATAGCCTTTAGAACAGCCTCATGTGGCATAGAACCAATTGGGAGATGAAGCATGAAGCAATCTAGCTATAAATCCTCAATAATACGAATGATTTTTTGAGCGACGTGAGCGGGGTCCCCTACGAACATGGCTCCGTTTGGTCCAACACTAGCATAGTACTGCTTTTTAGTCATTTCAGACCAATGTGGGCGATCCTTAGCAATGTTATCCACCGTTTGTTTCGTTGGATAAAAATAATTTTCTATCGCTTGGAAATTATTTTCTTCAATCCATCCCCAAGAATGAGCAGCCACCTTAAGTTGTTCATCCGAATAACCATTTCGAGCACCGATTTCCTTATAAACTTCTACTAATTTAGTAAAGGCCTACGGATTTCCCCCAATTGTAGCATAGACAATTGGCAAACCTTTTTCCGCAATTTGAATGGTCGACTCAATGTGACCACCTGTCGCTACCCATATCGGCAAATCATCTTGGACTGCTCGTGGATACACAGGGCGATTGTCAACAGACTGAGTATGATTACCTTGCCAAGTTACATTCGTGTGCTTTTTGACTCCCAGAAGCATGTCTAGTTTTTCATTGAAAAGTTCATCATAGTCTGATAGGTCATAGCCAAAAAGTGGGAAACTCTCAACAAAAGAGCCTCTACCTGCCATGATTTCTGCACGACCATTTGACAGAGCATCAATAGTTGCATACTGCTGATAGACACGAACAGGGTCAATAGATGACAAAATGGTTACTGCACTAGATAAACGAATCTTCTTGGTATTTACAGCACCTGCTGCAAGAACAATTTCCGGTGCCGACACCGCAAAATCTTCACGGTGATGCTCTCCAATCGCATAAATATCTAGTCCAACCTGATCCGCCAATTCAATTTCTTCAACGAGCTCTCGAATACGTTGGTCATGAGAGATAGATTTTCCAGTCGATTCTAAGAGGGTTGTTTCTCCAAAAGTTGAAATGCCAAATTCAATCGTCATAAATCTTTCCTCCAGTAATTCTTTTATTTGTTATGAGAATACATTATAACTAGTTAGTGATAATTGCAAATAAAAAAAACTAAGACTCTATTTTCCAAGAAAGGCTAATAGGGTTAGGCAGAAAAGGAGAACTAAAACACCCATGACCACTAGGAGACTAATCTTATATCCTAGGGGATTTTTGGGATTTAAACTAGTTCCAAGGCCATACCTACGGAGGACAAATAAGGGTTCTGAGGGAGATTGCTTAAGGTTGTAGCCTAAGAGAGACCTTAAGTAAAATAAAAAGAAGACACTCATCCCTGGAAAAATGACAAATGGAAGAATAATTCGCTGTGACAGACTAGTCATGATTGTAAGAAAGACTTGTATCAACAAGAGAGCCCAAAACAAGTAATAAATGTACGATTGCTTTTTCATTAATATGTACCTCTCAATCTAAGATAAGTAGACTCCTCCTAGCTTCTCATATCAAACCCATAACTCGCCTGACACCTTATTTTCTGCTACAATAGAAAGGAAAGATTCAAAAAAGGAAACTGTACACATGAAATTAATTTCTTGGAATATTGATTCCCTAAACGCCGCCCTTACTAGTGATTCTGCACGCGCTCAATTATCACGTGCTGTTATCGACACTTTAGTCGCCGAAAATGCAGATATCATTGCTATTCAAGAGACAAAACTGTCTGCTAAAGGACCGACAAAAAAACATCTGCAAATCTTGGAAGACTACTTCCCTGACTATGACAATACTTGGCGTTCATCTGTTGAACCTGCCCGTAAAGGTTATGCTGGAACCATGTTCTTGTATAAAAAAGAATTGACACCAGTCATTACTTATCCTGAAATTGGGGCACCTTCAACCATGGACTGTGAAGGGCGTATCATAACTCTCGAATTTGGCAATTTCTTTGTGACACAGGTCTACACACCAAATGCTGGTGATGGCCTCAAACGTCTGCTTGAACGTCAAATATGGGATGAAAAATATGCGGATTACCTAGCTGAATTGGACGCTCAGAAACCCGTTCTTGCGACTGGTGACTATAATGTTGCCCACAAGGAAATCGACTTGGCTAACCCTTCAAGTAATCGTCGTTCACCTGGTTTTACAGATGAAGAACGTGCTGGCTTCACTAACCTCCTTGCCAAAGGATTCACAGATACCTACCGTCACCTCAATGGCGACGTTACAGGAGCCTACACTTGGTGGGCTCAACGTAGCAAAACATCTAAAATCAACAATACAGGCTGGAGAATCGACTACTGGTTGACTTCAAATCGTATTGCCGATAAGGTCACAAAGTCAGACATGATTGACTCTGGGGATCGCCAAGACCACACACCTATTGTCTTAGAGATTGATTTATAAAGTATCTCTAGACATAAATCACAAAAAGAGTAGACCTGCTACTCTTTTACTATGCTCAATAATTAAGGAGAAATATGAAAACAAAACTTAACACCACTCAAAAGCTCGCTCTGTCAGCTATAATGATGGCCCTTTATATCGCTATCCTCTTTGCTTCACAAGCCGTTTCCTTTGGTGCGGTTCAGATGCGTCTGGCCACTGCTTTATATGGATTAACTTATATCTTTCCATTTTTGGTATTCCCTATCAGCATAGCCAATGCTATTGGTAACTCTTTTGGCGGATTGGGATTGATTGACGTGGTTGGTGGTCTCTGTGCTAGCTTTTTAACAACTGGTAGCATCTACCTCATCCGTAAAGCTAAGTTGTCTAGCTGGTTTATCATTCTTCCAATCCTACTCATTCCTGCCTTAGTGGTTCCAATCTGGCTTAGCGCCTTACTCAAACTTCCTTATTTTGCTCTCGTTATTAATCTCCTCTTAGGACAATTAGTGCCTGCGATTTTGGGAGCAGTCCTGGTACGAGAGCTAGCTAAACGTGGATATAAAGACTAACAAAAACAAAAATATCTCTGCAATGTGCAGAGATATTTTTTTAGTAATGATATGCTTTCTTGTAAGCTTCTCTTGGTGTCAGTTTATCACCAGAGATAAGCAAACGGTAGTCAACATTAGTAGGATCTTTTTGATAGTCATCAACCCAATCTTGATTCATTTCGAGGTAAAGATTATAAGTTCCCAACTCAGTCGAAACAGTACCTACCTTGTAAAAATCTTTATAACGCTTTTGGTTATCCGTTTTTTTCAATTTTTCATATCGATAATAGGTTCTGGCAAAGTCAGTGAACTGGTATTCTTTCTTATCTTTTCCAGAGCCAGTTGTGACTTCAATGGTGCCCTTGTTATTAGTTAAATGTAAATCATAATCAAAATCATTGTGACTATTCACTTGGAAGACACCTGAAGTGATATCACTGTCATCAGAGAATGTCTGAATATCAGCGAACTTAGCAGCCTGCCAAGAAGCAGGGATTCCTTCATACTCACCATCACTTTGCAAGCCTAAAAGTGACCAATAATGACCAAGATAGAAGGTATTAGACTTATCACGATCTGTCACCAGTTCACCTACCATCTTAAGGTTTTCAGCACCTAGACGGTAAGGGTTAGAAAGGTAACCAAAGACTGGGAAGAAATAAATGATGACTGTAAAGGTCAAGAGAGTCTTCATATTAATCTTATTGATAGCCCAGAAGAAATAGGCAGCTGAGAACATGAGAGCGTAAGCAGCACCATAGCTAAACTTATGCGCATGGGCAATCAAAAGTAAAATGAAGAAAATAGGTTGGATAGGACGAACCTTATGATAGATGATAGAGAAAACATCCTCTTTGTCTTCCTCAGATTTGAAAATCAAGGACAAGACAATGGTCAAGAGCACAAAGAAGGCGCCAAAACCGAAACCAACATCATTTGGACGGAAGAAATAAGCCAAGATGGACATATCCATAACCAAAAGCCAGACAGATGCAAATTTGATCATGTTGTTACCAAATTTTGCAGCTGTTTGACTTGGTGCCTTCAAAGGTACTTCGAAGGCTTGTGCAAGTGCTCTTTCTTTGGCTTGGCGTTCGGCCTCTATTGCCGCTTTCATTTCCTTAGTACGGCGTTCCTTTTGGAACAAATGGGCAACCTTGGTCGGTTCATCTTGTCTCGACTTGGTAATGCTCAAAAAGAGCAAATATTGCATAGCAAAGATAAGAGCTGTGTTCCCACCGTATTCTAGGAAGGAACCATCCCAAATACTAGAAACAACTGCAAAAACGATATAACCTCCAATTGAGATTAAGACCGTCAAAAGCAAATGAATCCAACGATAGCGATAAGTGTATTTATCAGTTGTATCTCGTCTCAAAAACGTGTCACGTGGGTAAAGATACCAGATAACGAAGATAAGTTCAATGGCCTGAACTGCTGTCAGAAAACCAACATAGTTGAAACCAAAAACGGCTGCTACCACATTGATGAGATAGGAAATAATAGCCAAAACTCGCAGACTGGTGCGCTTAGACAAGAGTCCAATACTCATCAGGGTGATAGTTGAGAAGGCAGAAAAACCAGCGCCCATCTTATTATCAAAGATAAACACATTGACAAAGGCAAAAATCAAGATTCCTAAAAGAGT
Organism: Streptococcus sp. 27098_8_74; assembly: GCF_041431705.1. Taxonomy (NCBI): domain Bacteria; kingdom Bacillati; phylum Bacillota; class Bacilli; order Lactobacillales; family Streptococcaceae; genus Streptococcus; species Streptococcus sp. 27098_8_74. Next base: position 100,568 of record NZ_JAPVYF010000001.1, on the reverse strand, counting down.
TAGGACCTGTTTTTGCATTTCTTTTTTCTTTTCTTTCATATTTTCCCTCCTTATAAAAATGATAACGCTTCCGTATTCCTATTTTAACACAATTATACTATTTTTGTCAGATTTGAAAAGACATTCGGATAATCGAATGCCTTTTTCATTAATTATCCATTGCTTCAATCTTAAGGAAAACAAAATCTCCATCAAAGCGTTGAATATACTTTTGAAAGCCTAATAAACTAAAGGTTTCAATCTCATAACAAACCTGATCAACACCCTCACTAGTGCTTTCCTCTAGCAGTTTAAGTTTTGGAATATCGGATTCCAAGACATCACGGTAAAGTCCTTTATACTCAAAGGTAATTCGAGCCCACTCATTCCCAGAAAGCATTGAGAAAGCCTGGTAACGCACCTGCTCATCTGTAATAAGACGGGCTTCTTGTTCTGGACTTAACGTGAAAGCCAAATCATTTTCAGATTTGTGAATGGTTTGAAAACGATCAACACGGAAATAACGGATTTCAGAGAACTTGTAATCACAAGTAAAGTTATCATCCAGTTTGTAAGAAATACAGTAGAAATAATGGTTATCAAAAATGACTGAAATTGGAAAAACCTTATATTCCTCCACTTTTTCTCCTGGCTTACGGTAACTAAAAGACAAAGGACGTTGGTCCACAATGGCATCGAAAATGGCAGAAATAGCCGGTAAGAGTGACTTATCTTGATCCTGATAAATCTTAAGTTCTTGATAACTATCTAGTTCTAGCTCAGTCAATCGCTTGATACGTCTGCGCTCCTTGTCGTCTACAGCCCTCTCAACAAAGATGTTGATAATTTCTGCTACTTCATCCTTTCGAAGGGCACGACTCTCTAAAAGAATCTTAGATAGGATAACTGCCTGATTGTATTTTAGGTTACCATAGCCCTGTTCATACTGTGCATGATAGGAACCGTATTTTCTGGAATACTTAACCTTCATATTTGGACGTAACTCAGTCAAATTTTCCTTGAGTTCACTCACGTCCTCTTTAAGTGTACGCTCACTTATGCCAAAGCGAGCTAGGTAGTCCGTTTTTGAAATGTCATTTCCCTTTTCCAATTCAGACATAAAATACAAGAGACGTTTGGTTTTTGATGCTGTCATTATAAAATCCCCCTTTATAATCAAACCTCTTATTACTAAAAAATTGCTGTCTAGTTATTCATTATCATAGATAGTCATCCCTAGTAGCGACGAGCCACAGAATTATAGCTCAAATAATAGTCCTTTTTCTTTTCGTTATACTCAAAAGATAGTCTTAACAATTGTGCTTTCTCAATAGGTCTATTCTGATCAGTGTAATCAAGATCAACTGACTTATGTATGATTCCTGATGAATGGACGTTGATACTTCTCTAGGACCTTTTTGCCTGAGAATTTTCCCTCACTACCTCAGACAAGGATGTTACTGGACCCAGATAATCTTGGTCTTTAGTACGTAAGCTATTTATCTGCTCTTCCGTCCAATTACTGCTATAATTATCAACCTCAGTGACGCCATCAAGGGGATAAGTCGCTATTCCACCATCACAGACAAAGCGTCCCTTTTCGTCCTTCACAAAAGAGAGATCACTATACTCATTGCCATCTCCACGGTCATATCTCACCTTGAGACCACTAGACTCCATCTCGACATAATTGCCCTTACCATGACTTTTAATAATCGAACGTAAGGTATCCGCCTTGGGTTTCAGATTTTCAAAATCTTCTTCCGTCCAGTTATAAATCGCAGACTCATCTTCGTAATCTTTGGGATCATCGCTATCAGGTTTATCCTCATCAAGATCTGACTGAGACACCTGCTGAATCAACCTGTATTTTTTTATAGCCCCTCGATAGACAGAACCACCTAAAGTGGCAAAGAAGGATAGCACAATCAAGCCAACCACGATTGCGGTGAAGAGAAATCTACCTAGCTTCTGTCCCATTCTAAAGAGAATGGTAGCAAGGACAAAACATGCCACAATTACAGCCAGATACACAATTATCGGCTTATACTTCCAAGATAAGAAGACCGAGCCCCAGCTCACACTTAAGAGTATCAGTGGTAGAGCAAGAGTCAAAAAGAAATATCGCTTCGCAGCTTTTTCCTCCTGAAAAGCAGATTCAAACTCTGGCCCTTTATTACTAAAAGCCAACTCAAAAGCCTGATCACCATTCTTTAGATGATCATCACTTAAATAATGTTCATTCTCTTTATTAAACCTCTACTCCTCTAAATATTCTATATAACAATTTCCCAGTTTTTTCTATTGTAACAAATGAAAGCGTCATTTTCTACAAATATACTTAAAAAGCAACCTATCTTAGGTTGCTTAAAGGTTTAACATTAGTCATTCTCAATTTTTTCAGCTTCTGTACTGAATTTTTGTGCGATGGCTTCAAGAGCTAATTCATCTGTATCTGGAAGAGTGATGGCATCATCAGAAATCTCATCAATATTTGCATAAAATTCAATATGATTCTTCAGATTTTGGAGATGAATTGGTGCATCACCACCGTATTCGCCATCGAGGTTAATCATCATACGATCATCACTTAAAGGCTCAATATACAGCGAGCTCGTTTTGATATAGGAAATTCTCTTGTCATAGATGTGTTTACCACCTTGGAGAATTTGACGAATGAGGTCAACCAATTCAAAGAGGTTAGCTGTCTTAACCATGATTAGAGTAAATTTACCATCATCCAGTTTAGCATCTGGGGCAATCGTTTCAAAGCCACCAACTGAATTGGTCAAGGCAACGAAAATCATGGAAAGACCACCTTCAAAAACATCCTCATCATGCGTAATACGAACAGGAACCTTCTTAACTTGTGGCAACAACTCTGCCCCCTTAACAAGGTAAGCCAAATAACCAAGTACTGTCTTTAAGCGACTAGGTACACTATAGGTTAGTTCCGTAAAGGAACCAGCAGCCGCAATATTGATGAAGTATTTGTCGTCATAGGCACGGCCAATATCCATCTGAAGGGTCTGATTTTTAGCGATAACCTTGGCTGCTTCAACAGGATTTCCTCTTGGAATCTTCAAGGCGCGTGCAAAGTCATTTGTCGTTCCCGTTGGAATAACCGCCATTTGTGGGCGTTTTTTAAGCGGGGCAACCCCAGAAACAACCTCATTGATTGTACCATCGCCACCAGCAGCAATAACTAAGTCAAAGCCTGCTTTGGCCGCACGAGTGGCCTCATTTTTTGCTGAGTTCTCATCTGGTGTTGTTTGAAAGGCTGACGCTTCAAAGCCAGCACCTTCCAGAATATCCAAGACCTCGGCAACATTTTTTTTCATAATTTCTTGTCCAGATGTTGGATTATAAATTAAGCGGGCACGTTTTTGTTTCATATTGAACTCCTATAAATCCAGCAACCAAGCCTCATCTTTTACTTCAATTCCTAGGCTTTGTGCTTTTTCCAACTTACTTCCGGCATCACTACCAGCAACTACTAAATCTGTTTTCTTAGAGACAGAACCTGTCACCTTAGCACCCAGAGCTTCTAGTTTTGCCTTTGCTTCACTACGTTTAAGATGCTCCAATTTTCCTGTCAAAACAACTGTCTTACCAGATAAGATAGCATCATCTGCCACCTTTTGTCCAAGATAGGACAAATTAACGCCATAGGATTCCAGTTCTTTCATAAGAACTTGAGCCTCCTCCTTAGCAAAATAGCGCTGGATGGACTTGGCAATAACCTCTCCTAAACCATCTACAGCAGCAATAGCCTCGACATCTGCACTGGCTAACTCTTGTATACTGCCAAAAGCTTCTAGCAACTGCTTACTAACTTTGGCGCCAACATGACGAATACCCAAGCCATAGAGCAATTTCTCTGCAGAATTTTCTTTTGATGATTGAATGGCTACGTAAAGTTTTTCAGCCGACTTTTCCTTGAAACCTTCCAATTGAAGGAAATCCTGACTGTTCAAGCCATAGATATCAGCCACATCTTTAACCAATTCAGCTTTAAAGAGCTTTTCAACCACTGAAGGTCCCATACCTGCGATGTTCATGGCATCTCGAGAGGCAAAATGAATCAGGCCTTCCTTAATCTGAGCAGGGCAAGAAGGATTGATACAACGTAGGGCAACTTCATCTTCAAAATGTAAAAGACCACTGCCACAAGATGGACATTGAGTCGGTACTTCCATCGGCTCCTGTGTCGTACGCTTACTCTCTACTACACGAAGTACAGCAGGGATAATATCACCAGCTTTGTAGACAATTACGGTATCACCGATACGAATGTCTTTTTCGGCAATGTAATCTACATTATGAAGGGTGGCCCGACTAACCGTTGTCCCCGCTAATTGCACTGGAGTCAAATTAGCAGTCGGGGTTACTACACCTGTACGACCTACCTGCCAGTCAACTGATAGAAGCTCTGCTTCCTTTTCCTCAGCCGGGAATTTATAAGCAATGGCCCAACGTGGCGCCTTAACTGTAAAACCGAGTTCTTCTTGCATAGCCAAACTATTGACTTTGATGACAACACCATCAATGTCATAAGCCAAGTGATCACGATCTTCTCCAACAGCTTGAATAAAGTCCCAAATCTCATCCATCGATGATGTGACAATACGTCGTGGATTAACAGAGAAACCGAGTTCTGCCACTTCATTTAAGACATCATTTTGTGTTAGACGCTCCGTTGGACTAGCTTCCTGATAAAGGAAAGTCGCCAAACGACGCTCTGCAACCACTTTGGTATCTAATTGACGAAGAGTTCCTGCTGCAGCATTACGTGGATTGGCAAATTCGGCCTCACCATTTTCCTGGCGTTGGATGTTGATGCGTTCAAACTCAGCCCGAGGCAGGTAACACTCCCCACGCACCGTAATATTAAGAGGTTGGTCCAACTTCAGAGGAATATCTGAGATACGCTTGACATTTTCAGTGATATTCTCACCTACAGAACCATCACCACGTGTCGCACCTACCTGAAGAATACCATCCACATAGGTCAACGAGATAGAAAGCCCATCGATTTTGAGTTCAGCCATATAATCAGCATTAGGAAATTCGTCCTTAACCCTCTTATCAAAGGCATCTAGCTCTTCTCGTGAAAAAGCATCCTGCAAACTATAAAGCGGATACTCATGTTGATATTTTTCAAAACCATCAAGTACCAGCCCTCCCACACGATGTGTTGGACTATCTGCTTGAACAAGTTCTGGATGTTCAGCTTCCAAAGCTACAAGCTCACGATAAAGCTTATCATACTCGGCATCTGACACTGATGGATTATCTTCCGTATAATACTCTTTTGCATACTGGTTAAGTTTAACAACCAGCTCTTTCATTCGTTTTTCCATAGAAACATTTTAACATAAAAGCAGAAAAAAACGCCTTTACAGACGTTAATTTAGGAAACAAAATCAATAACTTTGGCCAATTTCTTAATAAGAATTGCACCAACTAAGAGAGAAGCCAATTCTCCCATAGCAACAGTGAACCAAGTTGCCCAAAATGGTGCCTGAGTAACCAAGGTCAACTCAGCCGCAATTGTCACCATGAAGAATGAGAAGTAAAAGGCAAAGTAAACATGAGCCTTGTCAAAAAGTCCACCTAAAATATCTTGGTTCTTAAATCGGTCGAAGAAATAAACACCTGAACCGACAAAGACCAGTGTCGAGAGACTTCCGACAACCACATCAATCATGTTAAAGCTAAAGAAATTAGCAATTACACAGCCCAAAGTCACGGCAATGATATACTTGCGATTATAAAATCCTAAAAGATTGAACATTTCTGCAATTCGGAACTGGTAGGGACCATACGAAATTAAGTTAAAAGGTGGCACAACAGTCAAGACTACATAAAGAGCTGCCACAATAGCAATATGTGTTAAATCACGAACAGTTTGTTTTTTCATTTTTCCTCCATAATCATTATCTTTTTATTATCTACAAAGGATAATATTCTCGTCAAAAGAGCCTGGATCTCACCAAGCTCTCTTTATCATCTAGGAATTATCCTCATCTTTTTTATGTTTTTTGCTGTCACTACCATCTCCAGAAAAGCTCTGAATAATAGTAATCACATCTCCTCTCCTACTTTTCAGTTCACCTTGTCTAAGCTCTTGATAGGTCGCATTAAAGACGGCCCCCAAAATCAAAATCCTGGCCAAGAAGATGAACCAAAGCATGAAGACGAAAATCATAATGGATCCAAATAACTTGATATCAACTAATCGACTCAAGGTACGAATCACATAAGTTCCAAACAAGTTGCTTAAATAGCCAATCACCAAAGTCGTAAAGATAGTCCCTGGCATGATGTAGCGGATTTTTCGAATCTTCACATTCGGGAGTACAAAATAAAGCACCATCATTCCCAGGAAGACAACTGCAATACTCAGAGGCTGGATACTATTTAAAATAAACTGAGTCATCTTGGAACCAATAGGATAGGTCTGTGTAATAACTCTAAGGACCGACTGAATAATCGTAGACAGCATTAGTGCAAAGGTGAGCAGGAACAAGATGACCAGACTCATGAAACCACCAACAATGTGACTAATAAAGACATCACGGTGTTCTGAAGCACCATATACCTTGTTAATCGCCTTTTGAAGCGAAGACAAGGACTTAATCATTGTCCAGAATCCCGTCAAAGAGGCAACTCCCAACAACTGTCCAGAAGGTGTCGAGAAGATATCCTGAACAACGTTGGCTGCAGGTGCATAAAACTGCTTAGGAAGGTGCTCATTCATAAACTTCAAGAGATCAGTCGTATCAATATTCAGATAGGGAAAGACATTTGCCGCAATGACAATGAGCGGAAAAACCGTCAAAATGAGGTAGTAAGCCACTGCGATAGTTGAAATATCTATCTCTGCACTACGATAATGCATAAGATAAACCTGCAAAGGGCGCCATTGGAGTTTATCCAATAGACGGGCCATTAAGCCTTGTCGTTTCATATTAGTAAGTTCTTTCTTCGCCTTGAGAAGTCAAAATTACTGGACCATCCTTAGTAATAACAAATTGGTGCTCATATTGACAAGAAAGTCCACCGTCAAGAGTTTTGTGAGCCCAACCCGTTTCAAGGTCAGTATCGATTTCCCAAGTACCAGTGTTAATCATTGGCTCGATAGTCAAAACCATTCCTTCTTTGAGACGGAGACCTCGTCCAGCCACCCCATAGTTTGGCACCATTGGTTCTTCGTGCATTGTTGGCCCAACTCCGTGTCCAACCAAATCACGAACAACACCGTAACCACGACTTTCAGCGTATTCTTGGATAGCTGCACCGATATCACCGATACGGTTACCGACTACCGCTTGTTCAATACCAAGGTACATAGCCTCACGTGTTACTTCCATAAGTTTTTTAACTTCATCAGATGGCGTTCCAATCGCATAAGCCCAACATGAGTCAGCCAAACCGCCAGAATATGATTCCGTGTATTTTTTAACCTGAGCAACATTGTCAAAATCCAATTTTGACACATCAAGGACTGACTTATCGATAGGTTCTGACAAGACCATATCAACCTTCAAGAGGTCACCATCTTTCAAAATATAGTGACGTGGAAAGGCATGTGCCACTTCGTCATTAAGGCCACAGCATGTCGCATAGGGGTAATCCATAATGCTTCCCTCAACCCCAATCTGAAGGGGAAGGACATTCTCTTCTTTACAACGACGACGCACATACTCTTCCACTTCCCACATATCTACTCCTGGTTTCAAGAGGTCACGTAGACCAATGTGAATGCTAGCAAGAAAATCCCCTGCCCTATCCATTGCTTCAATTTCACGTGCTGATTTTAATGTAATCATTGTTTTCTCCGTTTTCTTTATATCTTTTATTTTTAGTTACTAAGTTTTCTTAACCACAACGACTGATTTGCAGACGGTATGATTTCCGTGAGTAACCATAAGGTCCAGATGGGCTCTACGTCTGGTTTCAGCAATAATACTTGGTGTAATCGTCACCTTGTCATCGATCTGAGCTGCCTGAAGAAAGTAAAACATCATCTCTTCAATCACAAGACCATTTTGTTCCTGCTTTTCCATGATACGATAGACAACCTCTTTAACCATCTCTGCAAGAACACCCTGAGTGAGGTTTCCAGAATTGTCAATCATAGTGGGCTCGACCTCAAAGCTGAAAGCATGCTTGTCCTGGTTTAGGTTAGCTATCATTTGATCGCTAAAGGTGTGCAAGTTGCCACGATTATTGTCCTGAAGTTCTTCCAAAACCTGACGACGGGTAATAACACCTAGATAGTGTTTTTCTTCATCCACAACAGGAATGATATCAAAGTCCTCAAAAATCATCTTTTGGGCCACAGTTGCCAGACTAGTCTCAAGTCGTGTCACCGTCGGCTTGGTCATTATTGCCTTGAGCATGGTCGTCGGTTGCTGATTAGACACATCTCGCATGGTTACAATCCCAATCACCTTGTCAGCCTCAGACAGAATAGGAAAACGCACCAAGTTGGTCCGTTTCACCAAATTCTGAAAATCCCTGACTGTCATTTCTGGAGTCATGTAGTTGTAGTCTTCTCGTCTGGTATAGACTTGAGCTACAGTCTTGATGTCTGTTTTGATACGGACATTCGAAAGTGCCTGGTTAATCATGGTTGCCACGGTAAAAGTATCGTAAGTTGTTACCATGACTGGAAATTGCTTCAAACGTGAAAGCTCTTTAACCCTATCGGAAACCTGAAAGCCCCCCGTCACTAGAATAGCATTATTGTGTTCTAGGGCAAGCAATTGAATATCCTCACGGTCCCCAACAATAAGAAGATCTCCTTTGGTTAGATAACGGGTGATATTCTCAATAGTCATGGCTCCGATATAGAACTTACTGAAGACACGTTCCAGACCTTCGTGACCAGAGATAACTTCAGACTCTGTAATCTCCGCAATCTCCGCAAAGGTCAGCTTATCAAGGCGAACCTGGACTTTCTTTTCAATTCGAACTGTCCCACTCCGAGGACGTGTCTCAACCAACCCTCGATTTTCAGCTTCTTTAATTGCTCGATAGGCAGTTCCATCAGAAACCTGTAAGTGATTCGAAATACTACGCACACTAACACGCTTACCGATAGGTAAGGCCTCTAGATAATCTAGAATTTCTTGATGTTTACTCACAGTTCTCCTCCTTCTCAAAGCGGAGATAATCACGCATGGTACGGGTGTATCGGTCTGCTCCCTTAAAGCGAGACACAAGTTTAAAGCCAGACTTCTCCGCTACACGAATCGATGCCTTATTTTCCAAGTGGGCAATAAGAATAATACGATCCATTCCCATAGCTGTTAAAGCCAAATTTGACAGACAAGTAACTGCCTCTGTCATTAAGCCTCTACCCCAGTATGAGGCATTCAAAAAATAGCCAAGCTCTGCAGTCCGTTTCTGGACATCTATCTTTTCAAAACGAACGACGCCAATCATCTTTTCTAACTCTTTATCTACAATAGCCCATACACCTAGAGGCTCCTTCATGAAGTAATGAACCAAAAGGCAATCCGTTTCATGCTGTGTTTGAGTGGCAGGAAAGAAAAATTGTAGATTCTTAGGATTTGATACAATTTCGTGTAAATCAAAACGATCCAAAAAGATGAGTGGTCTAAAAGAAAGGCGCTCCGACTCAAAGAAGGCAAAAGCACCCAGACTAGTCCAAATATCCATGATAGTATTATAACACAGTTTTAGAAATGGAAAAAGGCTCAACCACTAGGGGTTGAACCTTAGACTTAATCTTCAATCAAACGAATATCTGCACCAAGGTCAGAAAGTTTCTCAATGATATTTGAATACCCACGAAGGATAAACTCAATATTGGTAATTTCAGTTTGACCTTCTGCCATAAGACCTGCCGTAACAAGCGCAGCACCTGCACGCAAATCACTGGCTTTTACTGGCGCACCTGAGAGTTGCGTTGGACCATTGTAAACAATTTGTCCACCAAGTACCTGAATATCAGCACCCATACGAGCCAATTCAGGAACGTGGTTCACACGCTTCTCATAAATCGTATCAATAATTTTTCCTCGACCACTTGCTTTCAGTAACAAAGGTGTCATCGGTTGTTGTAAATCCGTCGCAAAACCTGGATAAGGCGATGTCTTAATGTCAACAGGTTTTAAATCACCTTGCTCTTCAACAAATATGGCATCTTCTTCAACAGTCATACGAACACCCATTGCTTCAAGTTTAGCGATAAAACTTTCAAGGTGTTCATAAAGAACATTTTTAACCTTAATTCCCTTACCGATAGCCGCGGCCATAGCAATGTAGGAACCCGCTTCAATACGGTCTGGAATAACCTGATGACGAGTGCCATGTAAGCTCTCTACACCTTCAATCGTGATGACTTCTGTACCAGCGCCACGAACACGTGCGCCCATATTGTTAAGAAGAGTTGCTACATCAATAATCTCAGGTTCACGCGCCGCATTCTCAATGACCGTACGACCGTCAGCCTTAGCCGCTGCCAACATGGTATTAATCGTCGCTCCAACACTGACCGTATCCATGTAGATATGAGCACCCTTAATGCGTTGACCAGCATCAGTCGCAATACGCATAGATTCGTCTTCATAGGAAATGCTAGCACCCATTGCTTCAAAAGCCTTAAGGTGAAGGTCAATAGGACGTGGTCCCAAATCACAACCACCTGGCAAACCTACTGTTGCTTGACCGTAACGTCCAAGCAAGCTACCGTAAAAATAGTAAGAAGCACGAAGACTGTTAATCTTACCAAATGGCATTGGCATATCCTTAACGCCTCGTGGATCAATTTCGAGTGTTTCGCCATCACGCTTAACAGAACCACCCATCACTTCTATAATTTCAATTAGGTTATCGACGTCGCTGATTGCTGGTACCCCGTCAAGAGTAACCACTCCATCAGATAAAATGATGGCCGGAATCAATGCAACAACTGAATTTTTAGCCCCTGATACTGTAACTTCTCCCTGAAGTTCCTTACCACCATTGATGATAATTTTACGCATACTGTTCAATCTTTCTTATACTGGAATATTAGCTTTTACATTCTACCATAGATTGAGGTGCATGACAAATTAAGAACTCTAACAATTATCGGACTGTTTCACTTGACCATTTAAACCAGCCCTTAAAACGGATGGCTCCGTCTTTATCTGTTCGTAAAATTTTAATGTGACGTTGCTTAAAACGTTCTATTGTTTCATCATTTGGATGTTTATAACGATTGTTCTCACCAGCTGAAACAAGTGCAAGGGAGGGGTGCAGCTGGTCCAAAAAAGCTTCAGACGAAGAACCTTTTGAACCGTGGTGTCCAGCTTTGAGGACGCTTGCCCTTAAAGTTGGATAGCTGGCCATCAGTTCCTCCTCTCCTTCTTTTTCCAAATCACCGGTAAACAGAAAACTGCTTCCTAATAGCTTTCCGTAAAGAACTATCGAATCATTGTTACCACCATCACCAACTTTATTGGGATAAAGAACCTGTAGATTGCTTCCCATCATGGGTAATTTGTCGCCAGCCTTTAGAGTGTGAACTGGGCATTTTATAGTCCGAAGTCTTTTAACAAAGCTAGGCTTAGTCAAAGCCCCCTGACTGACACAGATTTCCTTAATCTTAAAACACTTGGCCACTTCTTCCAAATCACCAATATGGTCTGTGTCCGTATGCGTCAGGACCAGATAATCAATTTGAGACACTCCTCTAGCCTGTAGATAGGGAATCAAGGTTTTCTCCGCATTGCTCGTCTGGCTAGACTCTTGCCATTTTTCCTTAGTTCCAAACGTCACCTTGCCACCCACATCAATTAGGATGGTGTCGCCTTTCATACTCCTCAGAAAAATACTATCTCCCTGACCAACGTCAACCACAGTCACCTCATTGGTTAAAGGATGTTTGACCCAGACCATCAAAAGTCCAAAAATCATCAAAAGGCAAATCCTAAACTGAGGCTTTTTCCAAAAATCAAAGAGCAAAATCAATACAGCTATCATCAAGCCAAACTGAAACAAACTAGGTTTCCCTAAAATCAAAGGTTGACCTATCCAGGATTGTATCCAAGTCAAAAAGGACTCCATCCATTCAAAAAGTGGGTTGATTTGAGAAAAGATTACCAGTCCTGAGAGGGCAAAGAAGACCGTCAAGACAGGCAAGAGAAAGCTATCAAATACTATGGAAAAAATCGCTGTTAGAATTAAACTAACTGGTTGAAAAGTCCCATAATAGTAGGTTAAAAAGGGCAAAATTCCAAGACTCAATACCAAGCTCGTATAGATTGATTTCTTTAAAGATGACAAGTCCTCAAAATCAAACAAACACAACAAGAAGGCATAGGAACAACTTAATACACCTCCCACTGTTAAAAGAAAATGGGGTAACAAGAGAAACAATAGAAGCAAGGTTAGTCCCATATTGTCCAGTTTTTTAATACCAAACTCAGCCAGCAAACTTTGAACCAAGGAACGTAGGACTGAAGCTGTCCATCCTGTCATTAAGCCATAACATAAGGAAAAAGGCAGCAAGACGATAAATAGATAATCTTTAGGAAGGCCCAAGCGTAGAAGTCCGTAGCGAAACCATCCCAAAAAAAAGCCCACTTGCATCCCCGAAAGTGCAAATAGATGAATAATACCTAAACTTGTGTAAAGCTGACTCTGCTCATCGAACTCCTTATCCAAATACCCAAAGAGCAGGCCTGTCATATAGTGTCTCATAGGACTAGGAAAGTGCGTCTGGATATGAACCAAAGCCCTCCTCCTCAATTGATGGAAAAAAGCTAGGGGAGATAGAGATTTTTGAGGTACCACTTGGTCCAAGCGCTCAATCTGAGCGATTCGATAAATGCCTTGACTGGCTAGATAAGACTGATAATTAAACCCTTGAAAATTACGTTGACCAGTTGCTGGGGTTAACGTAATTTTCCCTTTTAATACTAGCGTTTGACTAGTAGTCTTGAAAAAATGCTGCTCCTTCTCAGATTTGAGTCGGTAAAAGACCTGATAGGTTTGTCCCTTGGCCTTACCGATAGCGGATAATTGCTCACCATTAACCGATAGCGTATCAGCAACCAGAGTCACCTGATTGATTTCAGCAAGGGCTTGTTTATCTTGTATGCTAGCTCTATGATGCAAGAATAAAAAGTAGACCAAAAAGAAACTACCTACAAGTCCCACCAACTTTAGGGCTGCCTTATTCTTCCAATGATGCTTCAAAAAACAGACCATAAGAAAGACAAAAGTACCAATAGCATAAACATTAGTGACAAAAATCGTAAAATAAAGGGCCGCTATTAAAAGAGCCAAGGAAAAAAGACTGATTGGCGCTTTTTTAAGCCACATAGATGGACTCTCTGATTTTATCTAACGTTTTATCACCAATTCCTGAAACATTTTTCAGGTCATCTACGGACTGAAAGCCACCATGACTTTCGCGATAGGCGATGATATCCTCTGCTCGCTTAGCTCCAATTCCAGAAATGGTTTGCAATTCCTCTGCAGTCGCTGTATTTAAGTTAATTTTCCCATCCTTAGCATTAGTTTGCCCTCCTTTGTCAGACACCTGACTAGTTCCTGATTGACCAAGGACAGAAAGGTTTTCATCCTTAGTTGCCACATAGATAACCTCTTCGTCTGACAAGCTTGCGGCTAAATTAACACTCTTAGCATCCGCATCCTCGGTCATTCCCCCAGCGGCTTTGATGGCATCAGTCACCCTAGCGCTTGCTTTTAAGGTATAAACACCTGGATTGGCCACAGCCCCCTTAACATCTACCGTTACTTTTGACTTGTCCTTTTCACTTCCTTCGGTCTTTGACTGGGAAGACGCCTCAGAAAGAGACTGTGAACTTTGTTTGGATGAGGAGGTTGACAATGTTGTCACATCTGTATAAGACGTCTCTGCCTCCATGCTGTTGCCGGCACCACAAGTCATCCATAGAAAGAAGCAAAAAATCACCATCAGTACAGCGATGACACTCACAAACAGACGATTATCTTTGACATAGGCTAGAATCTTTTCCTTCACGCTATTCTCCTTAATTGATATATTTTCTTTCTTATTCGTAAAAGATTTTAAAAATACATCAAAAAGTTAAAAACTCCATCAGATCTATGTCTGATAGAGTTTTTAGCTTATTTCTGAGTTTCTTTGGCACGGTGTTTTTCAGGATTCCAAACAAAGCTAGCTACATATGAGAAAGCCATGGTCAAAAGTACCGCAATGATAGCCGCAATACCGAGGGGGACTCGGTAAATATAAGTCAAAGGATTGGGTTTCTTGCCTGTTTGATAGCTCAAAGCTTCCTCATCAAGGCGATCAAATTCAGACTGGATACGACGAGCAACCTCTTGGATATTTTCGTCATTCAAACGCTTCAAATCTGAAATATCAATGGGATTACCATAGTTCATATCCACACGTTCACCTGTCAAGAGCCCCTTGAGTTCACGAGGTCCTTGATAGACAACCGGCATAATCTTAACCTTAGCCATCTTAGCGATAACTGCAACCCCACCCTTAACATCAGATGAATGGCGGCTACCACTTGGGAACATAATCAAACTACGCTTACTCTTCTTAAGCATGTTAACAGGGTACTTGATAGCTTCTTGACCAGGATTTTCACGGTCAATTGGGAAGGCTCCGCACATACGGATCCACCAACCAAAGATACGACTCTTGAAGAGTTCTTTCTTAGCCATGAAAATAAACTGCTTAGGACGAGCTGAAAAAGCCATATAAACAGGGTCCCACCAAGTTCGGTGCGGAGCAACCAAGATATAGTTTTCGTCCTTGTTCAATAATTTATCGCGATTGTGGTAATGGGCATTCCCATTGATAATCCATAGAAGGAAGACAACAAGCCCACGTAAATAAGCGTAAAACACGTTTTTACCTCTTTTTCTACAAGTTTTTTTCTATTATACCAAAAAAAGGAGCGCTTTTTTCATCGAATTTCTTTGTAAACTATTGAAAATGGTGTGGCACTTTCTAATAGTTTGAGCTATAATGTAACTATGAAAAAAAGTTTTGAAATTATAGGGAAAAATAGAAAGGCACTTAATCTTTGCCTTATTATTGCAAACTTGGCTGTTTTGGCTATCCTAGGCTTTGTCCTATTCCAACGCCATAACACGAAATCTGAACAAGTAGCCAAGGCTGAAAAGACTGAACAAGTCGCTAATAGCACAAGCTCATCTTCAGAAAAAGCTAAAAAAGAGGATAAAACACAACTCAAAAAAGGAAGCAACCACAGCATTGAGGCGTCTGACTACGCCTATGATGTCACTGCCGTTAATAACACTATCCGAGGAAAATCAGATGATGTTAAGGGTAAGGTAGTCTTTTTAACCTTTGATGATGGGATTGATCCCACTTTGACACCACAAGTCATGGATATCCTGAAAGAGTATGGCGTTCACGCAACCTTCTTCCACATCGGCTATACCATCACACCTGAAAATGGGGACATCCTCAAACGCCAAATTACTGAAGGACATGCCATTGCCAACCACAGTCTTAGCCATAATTTCAATCTGCTTTATCCAGGACGTGTTCCTAACCAAAGTCAGATTGTTTCTGAGGTTAACCAAACCAATGCCAATTTCCAAGCTATCTTAGGCAAGGACTTCAAGACAAGAATTTTTCGTTATCCTGGTGGTCATATGTCATGGCAAGGTCTAGAAAGTACTGACCATGCTCTTGCCAAGGAAGGTATCGAGTGGATTGACTGGAACATGCTTTGCGGAGATGCAGAACCACTCTCTGTTCGTCCAACCACATCTGAAAGCATGATGGCTTATATGGACGGTTCACAGAAATATTTCCCTGAAACTACTGTTAAAGTTGTACTAATGCACGATACAGCTGGTAAGGAGCTCACTGTTCAGACCCTTCCACAAATTATCGAATATTTCAAAAATCAAGGATATACCTTCGGTGTCCTAGAGTAATCACTCGCAACAGTTCCTTTGGGAGCTGTTTTTTGTTACAATAAAAACTATGACAAATCCAATTTTAAAAGATGGAGAACGCATTGACCAGCTCTTCTCCACAGATGTGAAAATCATTCAAAATAAGGAGGTCTTCAGCTATTCTATCGACAGTGTCCTCCTCTCTCGGTTTCCAAAAATTCCAAAGAAGGGATTAATCGTCGACCTCTGTTCGGGAAATGGCGCCGTCGGCCTCTTTGCCAGCACACGCACTGAGGCACCGATTACCTTAGTTGAGTTGCAAGAACGCCTGGCTGATATGGCCAAGCGTTCCGTAACTCTTAATCAACTAGAGAATCAAGTGACTGTTGTCAATGACGACCTAAAAAATTTGCTTGACCATGCCCCACGATCTCAGGTGGACCTTATCCTCTGTAACCCCCCCTACTTTAAGGCGACAGAAACGTCCAAGAAGAATCTGTCAGAGCACTACCTCTTGGCCCGTCACGAAATTACGACCAATTTAGAAGAAATTTGCCAGGTCGCTCGTCATGCCCTCAAATCTAATGGACGCATTGCTATGGTACATCGCCCAGATCGTTTTTTGGATATCATTGACACCATGCGCCAGTACAATCTAGCGCCTAAACGCATCCAATTTATCTACCCTAAGATGGGACGTGAGGCTAACATGCTCCTAATTGAAGCCATTAAAGACGGCTCGACAGATGGCTTGAAAATCCTTCCACCTCTCTTTGTGCACAAGGAAAATGGTGACTATACCGACGAAATCTTTGAGATTTACTTTGGAAAAAAGGCTGAAGGTGAGTCCTAAACGATGACAGAAAAGGATAGCAAGGCCTACATGTATGTGGTTGAGTGTGCTGATGGCACCCTCTATACAGGCTACACCACAGATGTCGAACGTCGCCTCAAAACCCATAACTCAGGCAAAGGTGCTAAGTATACCAGAGCTCGCCTACCAGTTAAACTCCTCTACTCAGAAGCCTTCGCTAGCAAGCCTGAAGCCATGAGCGCCGAAGCACTCTTTAAGAAAAAAAGCCGAGAGAAAAAACTAGCCTATATCAAAGAACACACGGAAAAATAACCGTGTGTTTTTGACTTTACTTGAGACTACTTCTACTTTCTCATAATAACTATTTTACACTCATAATGTTTGCGCTTTTATAAAAAAATACTATAATTAGGAACTTTGAAAAAGTTCGCTGATGTCCGCACTCACCTAAGGGAAGTCTCAAAAAATAGTTTTATGAAAAAACGCTCTATTTTCATAGAGCGTTTTCATTGTTTATTTATCACCCTTGTTACGGATAACAAAGCCATTTTTCTTTTCGCTTGAGGTACGGTGTGGGCGTTTGTTGCCATGGTTTTCGAAGTCACGACTATTCTTCTTAGACTTGCGTTTGAAGTCACGACGTCCGCCGCCGTCTCGGTCATCGCGGTTACGGTCACCACGGTATCCACCACGACGGTTGTTATCGCGACCTCGGTTGCCACGGCCACCTTTGCCGCCTTTACCGCCAAAGCCACCACCTGATGGTTTGAATGGCAATGGTTTTTCACGGGCAATTTCCACTTCTGGCATTGTCTCTGGATCTTGAACGGTCAAGCTCAAGATGTAAAGCGCCAATTCTTCAGGTGTGAATTCTTGAGCCAATTTAACCGCATCGCCCTTGAACTTGTCAAAGTTAGAACGGATAGCTTCATCCGCAAAGTCACGTTCGATTTTCTTAAGGGCAACTTTCTTCTTAGCCTGGAAGGCTTCTTGAGCTGTTGGTGGCTTAAGACCTTTCATGCGTTTCTTAGTCAAGTTTTCGATGATTCCCAAGTAACCCATTTCGTTTGGAGCTACGAAAGTAATAGATTGACCTGATTGGCCTGCACGTCCTGTACGTCCAATACGGTGAACGTAGCTTTCTGGATCTTGTGGAATATCATAGTTGTAGACGTGAGTGACACCTGAAATGTCAAGACCACGCGCTGCAACGTCTGTCGCAACCAAGATATCGATTTGGTCGTTCTTGAAGTCACGGATAACACGAAGACGTTTGTTTTGATCAAGGTCACCATGGATACCTTCTGCACGGAAACCACGAAGTTTCAAGCCACGTGTCAACTCATCCACACGACGTTTGGTACGACCAAAGACAATTGACAATTCTGGTTGGTCAACGTCCATAAGGCGAGTCATGGTATCAAACTTCTCTTGTTCCTTCACTCGGATAAAGTATTGGTCAACGTTAACATTGGTCAATTCTTTAGCCTTGATTTTCACATGCTCAGGATCTTTCATGAACTGCACACCAATACGTTTGATAGCATCAGGCATAGTTGCTGAGAAAAGGAGAGTTTGACGTTCTTCTGGTACTCGGCTAATGATAGCTTCAATATCTTCAAGGAAGCCCATGTTAAGCATTTCATCCGCTTCATCCAAAATCAAAGTCTCAATGTTATTGAGTTTAAGAGCCTTACGTTTGATAAGGTCAAGGAGACGACCTGGTGTCCCTACAACAATGTGGGCACCTGAACGGAGGGCCTTGATTTGTTTTTCAATGCTAGAACCACCGTAGACTGAGCGAACTTTAACGCCTTTGTCACGACCAAAACGGAAAAGCTCTTCTTGAGATTGCACTGCCAACTCACGTGTTGGAGCAATAACAAGAGCTTGGATTGTATTTTCTTCTGTACGAATTTTATCTAGGGTAGGCAAACCAAAGGCAGCTGTTTTACCAGTACCAGTTTGGGCCTGACCGATAACATCCTTACCTTCAAGAGCGAGTGGAATCGTCAACTCTTGGATAGGTGATGGTTTTTCAAAACCGGCAGCTACAACAGCTGATTGGATGTCTTCTGATAGGTTTAAATCTGTAAATTTCAAAGTATTCTTCTTTCTATTTGAAGGCGGTGCGAAGCCACCTTATGAGACTTGGTTGTGTAGTAGATTAACTACCTGTATTTAATAGTCGTTTATTTTAACAACTCATCTAGTCTATCATATTTAGAAATAAAAAGACAGAAAATAACGTTTTAAAACCGCCTTCAATTTGAGAAGACGGTTTCACTCACTAATTATTATTTATGGACCAACCAACGCAGGTAGCGGGCCAAGACCAAACAAAGAATCACACTACCGATAATGATGAAAATCCAGGCCGGACTGACAGTCATAAACGGTAAAGGAACATTCATCCCAAAGAAACCGGTAATGACGGCAAGTACTCCCAAGAGTACCTCAATAATGGTCAAATTACTCAAGTTGTTGTTCAGGTTGTTGTTTAGGATATTATTATAAGAACCTGATAAATGCTGTAAGACCTTAGAAATGAGGTCCGTCATGGCTACTAACTGTCTAGCTTCAATCATGGCATCATCAAACTGTTCTTTTTCAACCTCGTTGAGACGACGATAAATGGCGTGCCCCTTGATGTGCTCCAAAAGGAGGCGGTTTTGTGTAGCGGCAGCCACCAAATAGACCATGCCTGTTTCCAAATCTGAAAGGTCGTAAAGATTCTTACTTGTCGTAGTCTGCCTTAGACGTCGACTAACCTCATCTTTTTGCTGATCCAAACGTTCAATGACGGGATAGTAGGCATTTGAAATCATCTCAAGGCCTGCAAAGAGCAATTTATAAATGGACAAATCCTCATGGTTATCCACATAGTCTTGCATTTTGCTGATCACATAAGCATTATCCTCGTTACTAATGGTCACCAAACGCGTATCTTGTACAATAAAGGTCAGAGGAATGGTTTCATAGTATTCCTTGTCCTTCTCAAGAGCCAGAACATTATAAATAAAGGTAATTGTTCCATTCTCACGGTTGTAGTCCATGTGAGCTCGTTCATTTTTATCCAAGGCATACTCTATGGTTTCCTGGTCAATATCATACTTGGTATAAAGGTAGGATTGCTCAGAAATAATATCTGAGTCAATATTAATCCAGTGACGCTTATAACCCAGTTCTTTTTCAATAAACATTTTTCTTCCTCATTACTTTAGCACTGCTGCTGCCAAAGCTTGTTGAATTTCAAAGACGTTATTATCACTCTTAAATTGAAGGACCTCTGCGGGCTCCAATGCTGATGAAATCCAAATCTTAAGTTCAGCATCTAGGTCAAAGTGCCCTGAACTTTCTACAGTAAAACGAGAAATCGAGTGATAAGGGATAGACTTGTAGGAAGTCTTCTTCCCTGTAACACCTTGCTTATCGACTAAAATCAAGCGCTTCTCTGTAAAGACAATCAAGTCACGAACAAGGACATAGGCTAACTCCACCTGTTCACCTGGAATTAAGATGCCCTCCAATTGGCGCTCAACCTTATCATTATCTTTTTTAGATGCGTTGCCAAGCAGTCCTGAAAAAAGTCCCATAGTTGTTTCTCCTTTTTTATTGTAAAGATAATCCTTGCTTTAACTATACCACAATTTTAGGATTTCAGACACTTGCAGAAATGGGTTTCTAGTAGTACAATTAAAGAGTCACAAGAGGAGCAATTGCTGAGAATGGCTAGCTTGATTTTTTCTTCAAGACCTGCCTAAACTCTTACCACCTGATCAGGTTAGGACCTGCGTAGGGATGTGTCTCAAAATAGATTGAAATAGAGGAACTTCTATGACGTCGTTTTGATGTGGCAAAAAACAGCCAATCAAGACGATTGGTATAGGAGGTTTTTTTATGTCGAAAACAAATATTCGACCAATGATTGAGGTTGCCCTTTTTGCAACCATTGCTTATATTCTGGACTTAGTTACTCAGCCCATGTCACTAGGCCCTTGGATTTCCCTTTCCTTTAAGATGGTACCTATCTTTCTCCTCAGTTTTCGCTGGGGCTTAAAAGCTGGTGCTATGGGCGGTCTTATCTGGGGGCTACTTCAAGTGGTGACAGGACAGGCAGCCGGTGGTTGGCTGACCTTGACACAAGGGTTTCTGGAGTACTTTGTCGCCTTTAGTCTGATTGGTATCAGTGGTGTGGTCAAACCAGCCCTTGATAAAGCCATTAAACAAGGCAATAAAGTCAAGTCTCTGATGGTGATTACTGAGGGGATTCTTCTTGGTAGCTTCGCTCGTTACCTCATTCACTTTATAGCCGGTGTCATCTTTTGGGGAAGCTATGCCCCTAAAGGACAAAGCCCTTATCTCTATTCATTTATTGTCAATAGCTCATCCTTCCTTGGAGAAACATTGGCCAGCCTCATCGTTTTCTTCGCCCTACAACGATTCCTAGGCAGGTTACTAAATACGGAAAAATAAAAGAAACCATAGGACAGTCTTAATTGACAGTCCTATGGTTTTTCTTGTTTTCATAACATATTACGACACGAAATCAGACGAATCGATATTATTCGGCTGACGTAGTTAGTGAGACGGCTAGCTAGCCACAAGATAGTGGCTAGCGTCAAAAGATGAACGATTTAAAATCGTCATCTTTTGTGCCGTATTACATCTTCTCTTCCAATGTTACATCTGGATATTTATCCGCAAACCAACGGAGGGCAAAGTCATTTTCAAAGAGGAAGACTGGTTGGTCAAAGCGGTCTTTAGCCAAGATATTTCGACTTGATGACATGCGTTCATCAAGGTCCTCAGGTTGGATCCAACGCACAGTCTTTTTACCCATTGGTGTCATAACGACTTCAGCATTGTATTCATTTTCCATACGGTGTTTGAAAACTTCAAACTGAAGTTGACCAACGGCACCAAGCATGTATTCACCTGTTTGGTAGTTGGTGTAAAGCTGGATGGCTCCTTCTTGCACCAATTGTTCAATTCCTTTGTGGAAGGACTTCTGTTTCATAACGTTTTTAGCAGAAACTTTCATGAACAACTCTGGCGTAAAGGTTGGTAGTGGCTCAAATTCAAATTTGTTTTTACCTACAGTAAGGGTATCACCAACCTGATAAGTTCCTGTGTCGTAAACCCCGATAATGTCTCCTGCCACGGCATTTTCAACATTTTCACGAGACTCGGCCATAAACTGAGTAACGTTAGAGAGCTTCGCTCCCTTACCTGTACGGGTTAGGTTAACACTCATACCACGCTCGAATTCACCAGACACGATACGAACAAAGGCAATACGGTCACGGTGACGTGGGTCCATGTTGGCTTGGATTTTGAAAACAAAACCAGAGAAATCCTTGTTAAGAGGATCAATCTCGTCGCCATCAACTGTCTTGTGGCCATGTGGTTCTGGCGCAAATTTGAGGAAGGTATCAAGGAAGGTTTGAACCCCAAAGTTAGTGAGGGCAGAACCGAAGAAGACCGGCGTCAATTCACCAGCTAAAATAGCTTCTTCAGAAAATTCATTACCCGCTTCTGTCAAGAGTTCGATATCTTCTTTAGCTTGCTCATAGAATGGGTTGTTGGCAAAAAGGGTATCACCATCTTCAATCTTGGCAAAGCGCTCGTCACCCTTGCAAAGCTCCAAGCGTTCGTTATAGAGGTCGTAAAGTCCTTCGAAGGCTTTACCCATACCGATAGGCCAGTTCATTGGGTAGCTGGCAATACCAAGCACTTCTTCCAACTCTTCCAAGAGGTCGAGTGGCTCACGTCCATCACGGTCCAATTTGTTCATGAAGGTGAAGACAGGAATACCACGGTGTTTAACAACTTCGAAAAGTTTTTTGGTTTGGGCCTCGATACCTTTGGCTGAGTCAACGACCATGACGGCAGCGTCGACCGCCATAAGGGTACGGTAGGTATCTTCTGAGAAGTCCTCGTGCCCTGGGGTATCAAGGATATTGACACGTTTGCCGGCATAGTCAAACTGCATCACAGATGAGGTTACTGAGATACCACGTTGTTTCTCGATATCCATCCAGTCTGATTTAGCAAAGTTTCCGGTTTTCTTACCTTTTACGGTACCAGCTTCACGGATTTCACCCCCAAAGTAAAGCAATTGTTCAGTGATTGTTGTTTTACCAGCATCGGGGTGAGAGATGATGGCAAAAGTACGGCGTTTTTTGATTTCGTCTTGAATGCTCATAGTTTTCTTTCTTCTTTAAAAATTATCTTTTTGTTACTTTTCCTTAGTGGTATGGATGTCAGCAGCTTCTTTGTAAATCTCAAAAATCCCATGTCCCAGAGCTACCAATAGCAATAGGGTTTTTACCAGAACGAAAAGCAAGATCGTTGTAGCTCTTCTTTCAGAAAATTTCTGTCTTTTGAAAGCTACATTTGTTGTCAAGGCTTGCGATAATTCTCGCAGGCACAGCACTTTTATTATATCCAAATTACAGTGTGAAAGCAATTCTGAAAGCGTTTTGTGTTAGAATAAAACAAATAAATTGACAAAGCACGCTATCAACTTTCGGATAGCGTGTTTCTTCATTTATTTAATATTTGTCTTCAAAATGCTCCAGACCTTTTTTCAGGATTATCATGAGAATAATCAGAGCTCCTGAAACAGCAAGGTATTTGACAAATAAGGGAGTTCCCATAATAAATGGCGTGTGTTTAAGCATGCCATAGTTTCCACCGATGGTCTGATTAACTATTACCAAAGCTAGATTTAGTAATAAGGTAGCCACCACAATCAACCGCTTGCTGATGGGATGAGTTTTATAACTATTAAAAATGACATTGAGGCTATTGACAAGTAGGGCATAGTGACCAATTAGGAAAGAAAAGCCTGTGATATGTGGAAACTCATAGGGATCAAATACTGGATAAATCAATGCACAGTAAGTTCCGACAACTCCCATAATAGCGAAATAGCTCTTTATTCTACTATTTTTCAGGAGGAGAACAGCAAACATGGCCATGCGGCAATGGTAAAGGGGCAGACTAATGTAAAGTGGAAAGCCCTGCCAGAGGTACCAGGTATAAAGGGCAAAGAGTTGAATGGCTTGGAAAGTGAGAAAGGTCCAACGCCATATCTTATTCTTATACCAACGCCAACTCAAGTAACTCAAAAGTACCATCGCCAAAAGCATAAGCAAATAATAGGGCAAAGGTATCTGGGGTGGATGAGTTTGGGTGGTTGTCAAAAAATCCTTCATTCTCTTCTCCTGCTGAAATTACTATGCCTGCTATTATATCAAATTTCAGGGTAAAGCAAAAACCTGCTTGGAGAGCAGGTTAGAGAACTTAATTCTTAGCTTGGAGTTCTTCTACAACCTTGGCTAGGTTCATAGAGTTAGAGCCTTTGAGCAAGATTTGATCGTGCTCGCCCAGGCTTTCTTTGATTTGCTTGACCATAGCGTCAAATTGGTCTTCGTTAGCTGTTTTCTTGAAATAATAAACATGACCAAGTGGGAACATTTGACTAGCAAGTTGTGACAATTCTGCAATGTCTTCACCGTAGAAAATCACCGTATCAATAGCATCTGGTGTCAGGCTGAGAATCATCTGTGTGTGAAGTTGAACAGACTGTTCACCGAGTTCTTTCATATCAGCTAGGACAGCGATCTTCTTGCCTCCTTCATTCTTAGGAATGGCTGAGAAGGTCTCCAAAATGAGCTTCATGGCTGTTGGATTGGCATTGTAAACGTCTGAAAGGATATCGGCACCGTTGGCTGCTTTTTTCCATTCGGTACGGTTTTTTGTAAGCTGCAAGTTGGCAAGAGCTGAGAGGATATTTTCCTCAGTTACACCCAAGTGTTTAGCCACATAGGCAGCAACCATGGCATTTGTGGCATTGTATTTTCCAGTGACTGGCAAGGTAACTTGTCCGTCTAGGAAGTTTGTTGAAAAGGTGAGATGGTCCTTGAATTCTGTCAACTCAGAGACTGTAAGCTCCGCACCATCCCCAAAGCGTACCACTTCAAGATTGCTTGGCAAGAAAGGATCTACGATAGGATCACTTGGCACAAGCAAGAGGCTACCATCAGGCATACCGTCTTGCATTTGCATTTTACCTTGGGCAATCTTGTCACGGCTACCGAAGAATTCCAAATGAGCCTCTCCGATTAAGGTAACAACGGCTGTTTTTGGCTTAGCCAGGGTTGACAAGAGGTGAATGTCTCCCATGTGGTCTTGCCCCATCTCAAGGACGATTTTCTCAGTATCATCAGGCATGTGGAGGGCTGTATAAGGAAGACCAATCTCATTGTTGTAATTGCCTTGGGTTTTGTAAGTACGATAGGTTGTTGCCAAGATATCATGAATCATGTCCTTGGTTGTTGTCTTACCATTAGAACCAGTCACAGCAATAACATCAACCTCAGTCTTTTCAAGATAGTAGGCAGCTAGTTTTTGAAAGGCTTCAAGAGCGTCATCAACTAGGATGTGGACTTGATCAGCTGGTAATTCTTTTTCTGTGAATGTCGCTAGGGCACCATTGTCAAAGGCTGTTTGGATAAAATCATGCCCATCACGCGCACCTTTGAGCGGCAAAAAGAGGTCACCCGCTGTAATCTTACGGCTATCAAACTCAATTTGCTTAACGGCAACATCTTCATAGGCTGTGACATCATTTTTAGCGCCAACAACCTTGGCAATTTCATGGAGTGTCAATTTCATCTTAAAATCCTCTGTTTTGTTTTTTACAAGTCTGGCAAGAAGTAAGATTTTCTTGCTTGCAATCACTCCCAATTATATCACAAATCAGGCTAGCTTTTGCTTGGGAGATGAATTTGTTACAATGGTTGATGAAAGGATTAGGCATGACAAAGAAAAAATTAATCAACCTCTCTAAAGGAGAGGAAAATATAAATAGCGACTGCCAAAGTATTGAAGAACCCAAAGGATGGCGCTTTGATTGGAGAAAGATAATCCCACTAGAGCCAACATCTGAATTGATTATCTTAGTGCTGCTTGCACTGCTGTATGGTGGTTTTTATTATTATGATCATTATACAGTCAACAAAGATAACATATATGGTCTCTGGCAGTCTGATCATCATAAGTTAGCGATTTCCTATAAGCATATTCGGAAACGAGGAAATATCGACTGGCAAGTCGTCCAGGATGGCAAAACGATAATCAATGTTGCAGATACTCGTACTATCAAAAAAATGAATGACGAAACACTCCATATTGAGGTCTATGCTCCAGAAAATATCCTCTCAAAACTTCCTCAAAAAGGCGGTTACAATTACTTGGAAATGTATGTACGAAAAGGGAATCTCCTAACTTATGATGGCGAGTCCTACAAGCGTATCAATTCTGGAAACAAGACTATCACTTGGAAAGATGGTTCTACCAGCCCTTATGGTGAACGGAAAACCAACCTATCTACAATTGTTCAAACTATCTATCGTGGAATTCTGGGACTGGGCTTCTTTCTTGTTATTTTAGAGGCTCGGCAAAAGAGGAGAGAAAAACTCAATGAGACACCAAACAAACAGAAAATACGCTGACCGAAAGAAATTCAATCGAAAGTATCATTCACAAAAAGCATATCGAAAAGAACAAAAACGCAAAACTGAATGGCGAGCACGTTGGGATAAATTTACAGACCGTTTAGCCAACATTGTTGGGATAGGTTTCCTAATCCTCTTACCTATACTCATTATTTATGGTATTTTCTTTGATGATGGGGTTTCTAAAGATGGTATCTACGGTCTGTGGCAATCTGAAAATCATCAGCTTGCCATATCATATAAAGATGGTTCAAAGGGAAGTAAGCGTGATTGGGATATTGTTCAAGATGGAAATATCCTCATTAAAGATGCACGCATTGATGATATTAAACGCTTAGAGGATGGGACCCTCTACATTGAAGTTTATGCCAAGGAAAGTCTGTTTTCAGACCTTCCCACAAAGAACGGCTACAACTATTTAAATATGTATGTCCGTAAAGACAATTACTTGACCTATGATGGCGAATCCTACAAACGGATTGATGATGAAAACAAGAGCATTACCTGGAAAGATGGTTCAAAATCCCTTTATGGTCAACGAATAACCTTGTTTGATCGTCTGAAACCTTATATCGTATTTGGATTTATTGGTTCTATGATTTTGTATGCCATTTTTGTCGATTGGAGAATAAAAAGAAATCTAAAAAGGAAAAATAGGCTAAATGAGGCATCAACTAAAGAGAAAATACGCTGACCGACAGAAAATTAATATAAGTGACCATTCACAAAATGAATATCGAAGAACACAAAAGTACAAAACTGGATGGCGAGCACGTTGGGGTAAATTCAAAGACCGTTTAGTCAACATTTTGAGGATTTGTTTTCTAATCATGGTACCTATAGTCAACATCTATATTAGATTCTTTTATGATGGTATCAGTGAAAATAGTATCTACGGGCTATGGCAGTCTGAAAACCACAAGCTTGCTATTTCCTATAACGAAGGAGGAAGAAGTCGTAAGTACGATTGGGAGATTGTACAAGATGGAAAACTCCTTATCAAAAATGCTCGAATTCAGAAAATTAAAGGTCTTAAAGATGGAACCATCTACATTGAAGTTTACGCCAAGGAAAGTCTGTTTTCAGACCTTCCCACAAAGCACGGCTATAACTATTTGAATATGTATGTACGGAAGGATCATTATTTGACTTATAATGGTGAGTCCTACAAAAGGATTGATGATAGGGACAAAACCATTACTTGGAAAGATGGCTCTACCTCGGTCTATGGTGAACGCAAAACTTTTTTTGATTATATTGAACCATTTCTTTTTTGGGGAATGATGGGAGCCCTTTTCTTGTCATGTATTGTCATTTGTTGGAGAAACATAAAAAGCAAAAAGTGAGAAAAAAATCACCCTAAAACAAGAAAAACCATCCCTGCTTCTAGCTAAGCTAAATAGCCACGGGGTGGGTTTTTATTCTTATTAAGCAAGACTCGCCTCTTACGAAGGCTGTCAGTCTTATTTCACTTCGCCACCTTCAACCACGAGGTCATCAGCTTTAGCTGCATCACCGTAAGTTGGACGAAGTGTTTTTTCATAATCTTTGTGGAAGAAATTCTCTTTACCAAGTTTCTTAATGTCTTTATTGATAAAGTCAAGGAGTTCTTTGTTACCTTTTTGAACGGCTGGGGCAATGGTATCTGGGTTACCAAGTGATGTGATTCCTACTTCATAACCTTTATTTTCTAGAGCCCAAGCAAGAACTTCTGTATTATCAGTTGAGAAGGCATCGCCACGACCATCAAGGAGGGCTTGGTAAGCATCGCTATATTGGTCATACTTTTGCAATTTGATATTTGGGTAGTTCTTTTCAAAGTAAGTTTCAGCAGTTGTTCCCTTAGTAACAATCAAAGTCTTACCTTCAAGCTCTTTAACGTCCTTAATGACCTTGTCTTTAGGTGACACCACACCGATTGAGACTTTCATGTAAGGAAGGGCGAAGTCCACTTGTTTCTTACGTTCATCAGTTACTGTAAAGTTGGCAAGGGTAATATCTACCTTATTTGAAATCAAGAATTCTGCACGGTTGGCCGCATCTACTGAGACGTATTTAGGTTTAACACCCAAATCTTTGGCCAAACGGTTCCCAAGTTCAATATCGTAACCTTGGTAAGCACCCTTGTTATCTACATAACCGAAAGGTTTCTTGTCCGCAAAGACGGCGATACGGAGTTCACCACTCTTCTTAATTTCTTCGATGGTACGTGCTTTGGCTGTTGATTTACCAGAGCTACTGTTACTTGAGCAAGCAGTCACTGCCACCAAGGCAAAGACGAGGGCTAATAGGGCAAAAATTTTCTTTGTTAATTTCATAAATATCTCCTAAAATATTATATTTTCACTAAAAACAATGGGTTACAAATAGGCACCAAACTTACTGAAGTCAAAGACATTGAGGAACTCTTGAGCTCGCTGTGTCTTTGGATGATTGAAGAATTCTTCAGCAGTTCCTTCCTCAGCGATGACTCCCTTATCCATAAAGATAATACGGTCAGCGATAGCACGCGCAAACTGAAGCTCATGGGTCACGATCAACATGGTCCGTCCTTCTTGAGCGAGGTCGTTAATCAATTCCAGAACCTCACGAACCATCTCAGGGTCAAGCGAAGCCGTCACCTCGTCAAAGAGGATAACTTCAGGATGCATGAGCAGGGAACGAACAATGGCCACACGCTGCTTTTGACCACCTGACAGTTGTCGTGCGAAGCTATGCTTCTTGTCCAGAAGTCCCACACGATTCAAAAGTTTCTCAGCCTCCGCAATGACTTCTTCCTTATTACGCCCTTGAGCTTTGACCGGCCCCAAAATCAGATTTTGCAGGATGTCCAAGTGTGGAAAGAGGTCATAACTTTGAAAGACCATTCCGATTTTCTGGCGAATCAAGTGGAAATCCTTCTTACTGCCAGTGATAGACTTGCCATCAAGGAGAATGTCGCCTCCTTGAATCGTCTCCAAGCCATTGATGCAACGTAGCAAGGTCGATTTCCCACAACCTGAGGAACCCAGGATAACAACGACTTCACCTTGTTTAACATCCAAGGAGATGCCTTTGAGAATCTCATTGTCCCCAAAGGACTTTTTCAAATCCTTGATTTGTAAAATGCTTTCTGTCATCTTAATTCCTCCAACGATTTTCAAGATAAGTAGACAGCTTAGATACTGGGTAACAAATGGCAAAATAAAGAATCAAAATCGTGCCATAAATCCAGAAAGAAGCTGTTGGAATAGTCAGGCGGTTACTGTCGATAATCTGCTGACCAACCTTGGTCACCTCAACCACGCCAATCAAAACCACCAAGGACGTCGTCTTAATCATCCGTGTCACCAGGTTAATAGCCTGAGGCAACAAGCGACGCAAGACTTGTGGAATAATCACATAGGTATAGAGTTGCCCATTGGTCAAGCCAAGGGCCCTTCCGCTCTCAAACTGGTGTCTAGGTAGCGACGTGATTGACCCACGCACCAAATCACCCATCTCAGCCGTTCCCCAAAGGGTAAAGACGATAATAGCCGATAGCTCGCCTGAGATATTGATGTTAAAGTTCCTAGCCAGACCAAAATAAACAATAAAGAGCAAGACCAACTGGGGCATGATACGAATAAATTCCAGATAAATACGTGACAAGAAACGAATAATCTTAGACTTCGAAGTCATGACAATCCCAAAAAGTGTTCCTAGTAAAAGGGACAGAAGAACCGAGACGATGGAAATTCCAATAGTTACGCCTAAACCTTGTAAGATACGTAGGAAATTATTCCCCTGAAGAAGAACCTGAAAGCCCGAATCCTGCATAGCGTAACCTCCTTTCAATCCAACTAAAGACTAGAGAAATCGGCAGCAACATCAAGAGATAAGCCACCACCAACATACCTAGAGCCACATCGGTTTCGTAGTAAAGACCAATCAAATCCTTGGCCACATACATCAAATCCGCCAAGGCTACCGCTGAGAATACTGACGTTTCCTTGATAAGGAAAATAACGTTAGCACTAAATGACGGCAACGCCACAGCCACTGCCTGAGGAAGGACCACATAGCGAAAGACTTGGAATGGCGTCAAACCAATAGACAAGCCCACTTCATGTTGGGTCTGACTAACGGCCTCTAGACCACTTCGGAAGGACTCCGCCATATAGGAACCACCCAAGAAAATCAAACCTACCACAGCACAAGCCTCTGAGGATAGAACCAAACCTATACGAGGCAAGCCAAAGTAGAGAAAGAAGAGCTGAATCAAGAGCGGCGTATTACGAGATAGCTCAATATAAGCCGTCGAAAGCTGACTCAAAATCGGCACTCGGTAATGACGAATAACACTCACCACCAAGCCCAAAAGGAAGGAACCAAGAATCCCCAGAACGGCAATATGTAAAGTTAAAAAGAATGCCTTCTGATAAAAGGGCAAATACTGTTGAACAATGGACCAGTCCAAAACTTACCTCCTCATTTAAGATACAAAAGGCGTGTAAAATTCCGTAAAACAAATAGGAAACTGACGAGGTGTGCTGGCACACTAGGAAGTCTATCTTTTGTTCTAGGAATTTAGCCTATGTTCAATTCTACAAGATACAAAGGGCGTGTAAAATTTCGTCAACACTTGCTGACTGCCATCTACTTCTAGCCCTTTGACCTTCACTCGCCTCTGATAATCATCGCGATACGCAAATCTTCATCAAACACGAACGAATTGCTTTATTTCATTTGAAACGTTAGATTTATTCTACCACCTGTTAGATTATTTGGATAATATGTATTTTTTATCGAGGTGATAAAGAAAAGATATAAATAAAATCTAGATTTCTGTAAAGAAAAAAACACCTCAGTCTCAGAGATTTCTCCAAGACTAAGATGTCTGTGTTCTAGATACTATTTCTTAAATCAAATGGCTTTCACGTTTGTCAAACATTTCTTGTCCCAAGTCTACCAATTCCTTGATAAGGTCTGAGTAAGAAAGTCCCATATTTTCCCAAAGAAGTGGGTACATTGACCATTGAGTGAAACCTGGCATGGTGTTGAGCTCGTTAAGGTAGATGGCTCCATCCTCTGTCAGGAAGAAATCACAGCGGGCAAGACCACAACCACCGAGAGCACGGAAGGCCTTAGCCGCATAGGCACGCATTTGTGTCATGACTTCTGCAGGCACGTGAGCTGGGATGTCCATGGTAATCTTATTGTCAATGTACTTGGCTTGATAGTCATAGAAAGCCACGTCTTTGACCACTTCACCTGGATCAGTCGTTTTGACATTTGTATTGCCAAGGATACCAACCTCGATTTCACGGGCAACCACACCTTGCTCAATCAAGATACGACTATCATATTTGAGAGCCAAATCAATCGCTGCACGAAGCTCTGCTTCATTTTCAGCTTTCGAAATCCCAACAGATGACCCCATGTTAGCAGGTTTTACGAAAACTGGGAAGGTCAATTTTTCAAGCGTCTCTGCTACTGCTGCTTCCAAATCTTCACCCTCGATGAAGACTGTGTAGGCAACCTGAGGCACACCAGCAACTTCAAGAATATGCTTGGTCATAATCTTGTCCATAGCCACACTTGAAGAAAGAACATTAGTACCCACGTATGGCAATCTGAGGGTTTCGAGGAAACCTTGGATAGAACCATCCTCACCCATAGGACCATGAAGAACTGGGAATACCACAGCGCCTTCTTCATAAATATCGCTTGGTTTGATAGCCTGACTAGCCACAACTGTGTCATTAGTCATGAGCTTCTCGTCATCACCTGGTGTTTCTGTAAATTCTTGTGTTTTGATAAAATCACCAGACTGAGTGATAAAGTAGGTTTTAACCTCAAATGCGCTGTAATCCACCGCACGCATAACACTCTCAGCTGAGAGCACAGACACTTCACGTTCTGCTGAACGTCCACCGTAGAGAAGGATAAGGGTTTGTTTAGACATAGGTATACCGTTTTCTTTTCTTGATTTTCTAGTCTCAATTTTGAGAACATAATTACTTTAATCATATCACAAAAGGAAGGGATTTTCAAAAAGATTATGGGTAGAAAAAAACAGCCTGATAGCTGTTTTTTTCCTGTCTTAAATTTCATCACCAAGTTCGAACTTAGTGCCTTTGAGGGCACGTTTGAGAGACCACTTCCATGGTTTACCTTCGATAGTGACTTGTTTGTTTTCGAGGTCAACTTGAACCTTGTCTACGCCTTTGACAGCAGAGAGTTTTTCGGTAACGGTGTTGACACAACCTTGGCATTTCATTCCTGTAATCTTATATGTTTTTGTCATTTTTCTTTTTTCCTTTTCTTTAATTGTTTTTTTTGATACACAGCTTAGCTTAAGTGGCGGGAGTTATAAGTAACTGACACTTAGACTTTGCGGCGTTTGAGTCGCAGAGCATTGAGAACGACGGAGACAGAGCTAAAGCTCATGGCCAGTCCTGCTATCATTGGGTCAAGAAGCGGACCACCAAAGAGGTGGAGGACACCCATGGCCACTGGGACAGACAGGATATTGTAGATAAAGGCCCAGAAGAGGTTCTCTTTAATCGTTGTGATAGTTGCTTGACTGATTTTCAGAGCCTTAACGACATCCATGAGATTTGGTTTCATAAGGACCATATCGGCACTTTCCATGGCAATATCTGTCCCTGAACCCATGGCAATACCGATATCAGCAGTCGCAAGGGCTGGGGCATCATTGATACCATCACCAACCATAATGACTGATTTTCCTTCTGCTTGCAGGTCACTAATCACTCTAGATTTTTCTTGCGGAAGCACTT
Source organism: Streptococcus sp. 27098_8_74 (assembly GCF_041431705.1). NCBI lineage: Bacteria > Bacillati > Bacillota > Bacilli > Lactobacillales > Streptococcaceae > Streptococcus > Streptococcus sp. 27098_8_74. Next base: position 67,563 of record NZ_JAPVYF010000001.1, on the reverse strand, counting down.
GACTGATGACACGTTTGATACCAACCTTTTGGGCAATAGCTTGAGCTGTTTGGTCATTATCCCCAGTCAACATGATGACTTCCTTGCCCATTTGATGAAGAACTGCCACCATATCTGCACTGTCTGCTTTAACCTGATCGGCTACACCGAAGAGTCCGATTAACTTGCCATCTTCAGCCAAGAAAATCGGTGTCTGACCATCGGCTGTCAAGCTTTGGAAATCAGCTTGTGCTGAAGTCAAGTCGACTTTTTCATCAGCCATAAGGGTTTGATTCCCAGCTAGATAAGTTTTTCCTGCATAGCTGGCAGTTAGTCCTCGTCCAGTCAAACTTGAGAAATTGTCCATCTCTAACAAGTCCAAGTTAGCATTTTCTGCTGCCACAAGGATGGCTTGACCCAAAGGGTGTTCAGACTTGGCTTCCAAGGATGCCAAAAGCTGCAAGGCTACTCCGCTATCTCCATAAGTATAGCTAGAAACGAGCTGAGGTTTACCCTGAGTAATGGTTCCTGTCTTGTCAAAAACGAGGACATCAGCCTTGTGAGCTAACTCGAGCACATCCCCACGCTTGTAGAGAATACCGTGTTCTGCACCAAGCCCTGTACCAACCATGATGGCTGTCGGTGTCGCAAGTCCCAAAGCACATGGACAAGCAATAACCAAGACGCTAACTGCTACTGTCATAGCGAATGTAAAGGTTTGTCCCATGACAAAGTACCAGAAGAGGCCAGATACAAGAGCAATAGCCATAACAACGGGAACAAAGACCGCTGACACCTGATCAGCAATCTTAGCAATCGGTGCCTTAGTTTGTTGGGCATCCTCAACCAATTTGATGATTTGGGAAAGCAAGGTGTCCTTACCAATCTTTTCCGCCTCATAAATCAGACTACCTTGACCATTAATAGAACCTGCAAATACTGGTTTACCAGCTGATTTTTCAATAGGCAGTGACTCACCTGTAAGCATACTCTCATCAATGGCAGAGCTACCAGAAATCACTCGCCCATCCACGGCTATCTTTTCCCCAGGTTTGACCACAATATGGTCACCAAGAACAACCTTATCCACAGGAAGCTTGACTTCCTTACCATCACGAAGGACAGTTGCTTCCTTGGCTGACAAGTGCATGAGTTTCTTGATAGCTTCTGAAGTTCGACCCTTAGAGAGGGTTTCAAAGTACTTACCTAGAGTAATCAGGGTCAAGATAACAGCCACTGACTCAAAATAAAGTTGGTGGGCGTGATGTGCATGCCCCAATGAAATGTGGTAAGTACCATAGAGACTATAAAGAAAGGCTGCCGACGTTGCCAAGGCTACCAAGGCATCCATGTTTGGGTGACCTTTGAGCAAGGTACGAAAACCATTACTATAGAAAGAACGGCCCAACCACATGACGGGCACTGTCAAAACTAGTAGCACCAAGGCATAAGTCAAAGCTGCATGATGAGGAGACAAGAAGTTTGGCACAGGTAGACCGACCATTGGCCCCATAGCTAGATAAAAGAGAGGAATGGTGAAGACTGATGACCAAATGAGGCGCTCACGTACCTTGTGAATCTTGTCTTCTTCACGCTCTTCCTGGCTTTTGGCTGTGTCTGGATTGTAGACTTCAGCCTCATAACCAGCGTCAACCACAGCTTTTTCAATAGCTTCTAGACTAACCTTATCCCCAGCGTAATCCACAGACATTTTTTCGGTGGTTAGGTTAACCACAGCCTTGTCCACACCATCCAACTTATTAACAGCATTTTCAACATTGGCTACACAGGATGCACAGGTCATCCCATTAACCACAAAGGTTTCTTTTGCCATTTCCTATATCACCTCCATATGATGCCCACAAGCACATTGGCCAGGCACACAGTCACAAACCACCTGATCCACAGGTTCTTTTGCTGCAAGCAAGGCCTGTAACTTATCCACATCGGCTTGGGTCATCGGCGTCTTTGCCATGAGTTGACCTAACAAATCGCTATGTTTGGTCAAACAAATCTTGTCAAAAACAGCTTCTAAAGCCTGAAAATTCGCCTCATCTTCCCCCAAGCTAGCTTGATAGATAAACCCTCGTCCTTGACGCTGACTAGTTAGGTACCCCTTGTCCGCCAAACGTCCAATCAAGGTCTTAACTGTCGAAGCCGACCAGTCTAGCTTCTTAGATAGAATTGCTATAATCTCTGAAGAAGTCGCCTGCCCCTTAGCCCAGAGCACTCGCATGACTTCCCATTCCGCAGATGAAATTGTCAGCATGATAGTTCCTTTCTGAATGTTATTGTTTGTTTACGTTTGTAGATTTATTTTAACGCCTCCGTGGGGATATGTCAAGAGTTTTGTCTACATTTGTAGATTTATTTTAAAAAAACAAACACCTCCTAAGAGGTGCTAAGCTTTACTAAGATAAGATTGAGTTAACAAGGCTACGGCCAAAATCCCTGCCTTCAACATACAAAAATTTAAACATGCCAGGGTAAATAAAAGCCAAACAAATAATCATAAAGATTATTGCTAGAGCTTTTTTATTTGATACAAAGAATGACAAAATATGATCAATCATGTTCAGTGATGCCTTCTCTCCCTTTCTTTTTAGTTATAAAATCATTCTATATTTTCCGAAAAGAAAAAAATAGTGACATAGATGTCACTAAACAGGCTTATTCATTCAATACGAGATTTAACCCTCAGCTTAATCCCTTGTAGAGGTACAAGGCACCAACCACAAGGAAAATCAGTGCATAGTGATTCTCTCCACGATAGAAAAATAGTAACGCTCCTATTAAGAAACAGACTCCTAGTATTACCCTTAATGATACTTTCATTTGTCTACCTTCTTTCTATAAGTGAGATGAAAATAAGAACAAGAGATAAATGTAATTGCCACTCCTCACTCATAGTATAATACTGGAAAATAAGAAAATCAAATCATCCCCAAAAATGATTTTGATGAAAAAACACTCCCCATTTCTGGAGAGCATCGTCTTCTATTTTTCAAAATGTGAACCGAATGTAACAAATTCAGCGACTTCTTTTTCCTTACCGTCGTGGAGGTCACGGACGATTTTTGATCCTACGATAACACCGTCTGATACAGCGTTAAAGCGTTTGATATCGTCTTCAGTTGACACACCAAAACCTGTGAGAACTGGAATGTCTGCATGGGCAGTCAAGTTAGCCAAGTGTTTGTCAAGGTCATCACGGTAATTACCAGTCTTACCTGTAACACCATTGATGGCAACGGCATAGATAAAGCCTTCTGCACCATCAATCAACTGCTTCTGACGGTCAAGTCCTGTAGTCAAGCTCACCAGAGGCACGAGAGCAATATCACTGTCTTTCAAATAAGGGGTGATAAAGTCAGCGTGTTCATCTGGCAAATCAGGAATAATGAGCCCCTTGACAGATGTATCTGCCAGGTCCTTAACAAAGGCTTCAATACCATATTGATAAACTGGGTTGATGTAGGTCATGATAACCAAAGGCACCTGTGTTTTTTGTTCTTGAAGCTTCTTGATAATAGCTGTCAAAGTCACATCTTTAGCCAAACTACGTTGTCCTGCTAGTTCAATGACGGGACCGTCAGCCACAGGGTCTGACCATGGAATACCCACCTCGATAGCTGAGACACCACTATTTTCCAAGAGAGCGATAGTCTCAAAGAGTCCGTCTAGGCCTTTAGCGTGGTCACCCGCCATGATATAAGGTACGAAAATACCGCGTTTACTGTCTTTGATAGCTTGTAGGTGTTTTGTTAGTGTTTTTGTCATGGTTTATTTCCCTTCTGCTTCAGCTTCAAAACGTTCTTTAACCTGCATAACGTCCTTGTCCCCACGACCTGAGAGGCAGACGATAAGGCTTTGGTCTGGCGACATCTTAGCTGCCACTTTTTGCGCAAGGGCAATGGCATGGCTAGACTCAAGAGCTGGGATAATACCTTCTAAACGTGACAGAAGTTTGAAACCTTCGAGAGCTTCTTCATCTGTAATAGAGTCGTAAGTCGCACGGCCGATTTCGTTGAAATAACAGTGCTCAGGACCAACCCCTGGGTAGTCCAGACCAGCCGAGATAGAGAAGGCTTCCATGATTTGACCATGAGCATCTTGGAGGACATCCATAAGCGCTCCATGAAGAATACCTGGACGACCTTTGGCAAAGGTTGCGGCATGTTTTTCAGTATCAAGACCCAAACCAGAAGCCTCAGCACCATACATGGCTACCGATTTATCATTAACAAATGGGTAGAACATACCGATAGCATTTGAACCACCACCGATACAAGCCATCACAGCATCAGGCAGTTTTCCGCCAGAAATCTCTGCGTATTGACGTTTAGCTTCACGACCGATGACAGATTGGAAGTCACGGACAATTTCTGGGAATGGTGCAGGACCAAGGGCAGATCCCATGATGTAGTGAGTATCCTCGATACCTGCAACCCAGGCACGAAGGGCTGCATTTACAGCGTCCTTAAGCACGCGCGAACCATCTGTAACACTGAAAACCTTGGCACCAAGCAACTCCATACGGAAAACGTTAAGCGCCTGACGTTTAACATCTTCCTCACCCATATAGATTGTACAGTCCATGTCGAAAAGGGCTGCGGCTGTCGCTGTTGCAACACCGTGTTGACCTGCACCAGTTTCGGCGATGATTTTCTTCTTGCCCATACGTTTGGCAAGCAAAACTTGACCAAGGGCATTGTTAATCTTGTGGGCACCTGTGTGGTTAAGGTCCTCACGTTTAAGATAAATTTGTGCCCCACCAATATGATCAGTCAAACGTTTGGCGTGGTAAAGAGGCGTCTCACGGCCCACATAGTTTTTGAGGAGATCATCCAATTCCGCTTGGAAACTTGGGTCTTCCTTGGCTTCACGATAAGCCTTGTCCAATTCAATAACGGCTGTCATCAGCGTTTCAGGAACGAACTGACCACCGAATTTTCCGTAAAATCCTTTTGCATCAGGTTGTTGATATGTCATGCTTTCACTCTTTCTATAAATGCTTTAATCTTATCTAAATCTTTGTGACCATCTGTCTCGACACCTGAGGACACATCTAAGGCATAGGGCTGGAAAGTTTCCTTGGCCTCTGCCACATTATCCACAGTCAAGCCACCAGCGATAAAATAGTCCTGCTCAATCTGCTTGTCAGCCAAGAGTTGCCAGTCAAAGGTCTGACCACTACCAGCAATAGGAGCATCAAAGAGAAGATAATCCGCCTGGCTCTTAACTTGAGACTCACTATCTGAAATCTGAATAGCTCGAATAACTGGTACTGATATCTCTGGAATCAGAGTCTCATCAAATGTTCCATGAATCTGAACGATATCTAAGGGAACCTGACTAATCGCTTCTTCCAGTTCTTCAAGACTAGGTGAAACAAAGACACCGACGATTTTTGTCTGGCCTGTCACCCCTTTAGCCAGCCCGTGAGCTTGTTCAAGACTCACTTGACGCTTGCTTTTGGCGAACACAAAGCCAATGTAGTCAGCACCTGCTTCAACTGCAGCTGCTACTGCTTCTGGTGTCGACAGTCCACAAATTTTAACCTTTGTCAATTTGCAACTCCTTGACCTTTTCAGCCACATTGTCAGCCGTCATAAGGGCAGTTCCTACCAAAATCCCATTAAAATATGGGGCAACTAAGGCAGCATCCTGACCTGTGAAAATAGCTGACTCAGAAATGTAAACAGGCTTGTCCTTGAAATGCGTTGATAACTCAAGACTGGTATTGATATCTGTCTCAAAAGTCACCAAATTACGGTTGTTAACACCGATAATCTCAGCACCAATACGATGAGCCACTTCCAATTCTGGCAGATTATGCGTTTCAACCAAGACTTCCAAGCCAAGGCTAGTCGCAAAATCATAGAGCTCCTTGAGACGAGCTTCTGGCAAGGCCGCTACAATCAAGAGAATGACTGTCGCTCCCGCATTACGGCTACGCACAATCTGTTTCTCATCAATAATGAAGTCCTTAGCCAAGGTTGGAATAGCCACCTCTGACGAAATTTCTTTCAAATAGGAAATATCACCCTTGAAGAAAACCTCGTCCGTCAAAACAGAAATCATGGCTGCCCCATTTTCCTCATAGGTTTTGGCCTGAGCCACAATATCCACATCTAGGTTAATATCACCCATACTTGGACTAGCTTTTTTCACTTCAGAAATAATTTGCAGCTTGTTTTGATTTGACTTGAGAAACTCATAAAGACGATAGGTCTGACGCAAGGGCTGCAAGTCTTCCATGACCAACTGGGCCACTTCTTTTTCTTTTTGTTCTAAGATTGTTGGGAGAAAGGCTTTACTCATACTTGTACCTCTTGGAGTTGGTGAAGTTTCTCTAGGGCTGATCCGTCCGCAATCAATTGGCGAGCAAGCTCAACGCCTTCTTTAATGGTCGCAACCTTACCATTGGCAAAGAAGCCAAGACCAGCATTAAGCACTGTTGTTTCAAGATAAGGACTAGCTTCATTTTTCAAGACACTAAGGAGAATCTCTGCATTTTCCTTGGCATCGCCACCTGTGATATCAGACAACTCAACCTTTTCCATACCCAAATCTTCATAAGTGAAAGTGTGTTGGCTGATGTGGCCATCTTCCAAAAGAGTGTAGGTGTTAGTGCCATAAAGAGCAGCTTCGTCCATATTGTCAGGACCTGTGATAATAACCGCACGTTTACGTCCCAACTGTTGGATCGCATTAGCAACAATCTGTTGCAATTCCACACGGTAGAGGCCCATAAGTTGTGTCTCAAGGTCAAGCGGATTAGCCAGTGGTCCGACCAAGTTCATAATCGTTGGAATCCCAAGAGCTTGGCGAGCTGGACCGATAAAACGCATGGCTGGGTGCATGGTTTGGGCAAAGATAAAGGCCAAACCAACCTCATCAAGTGCTTTAGATAGGGTTTCTGGTGATGCCGCAACGTTGATTCCAAGGGCTTCAAGGACATCTGCCGAACCAGATTTAGAGGAAATCGAACGGTTACCAGCCTTGGCCATACGAATACCACCTGCTGCTAAGACAAAGCAAACCGTTGTTGAAATGTTAAAGCTATAAGACTGGTCCCCACCAGTTCCACAGTTACACATAGCATCTGTGAAGGTCTCAGGCAAGACCGTCGCATGTGATTTGAGGGCACGCACAATACCTGTGATTTCATCTGCTGTTTCTCCTTTAGTTTTGAGCCCCATAAGGAAGGCAGCGATTTGGCTTTCTGAGACTTCATTTTTGAGAATGCGGTCAAAGACTGCTTGGACTTGGTCTTGAGACAAGTCTTGTCGGTTTGAGATTTGTAGGAATATTTCTTTCATATCTGTTTTCCTTTTAAAAACGGTTCAATGTTTTCTGATGCACGAGGAGATGTTTTGAGCGTAGACCAATCTAGTCAAAAGACTGTCCGACTAGCCTGCAACGATTTTTACAAAATTTTCAACCATCTTGAGCCCATCTGGACTACCGATGCTCTCAGGGTGATATTGCAAACCATAAATTGGTAGTTCCTTATGTTGAATGGCCATGATTTCTTGATCATCAGTTGTGATAGCTGTCACATCAAAGCCCTCTGGCATTTGGTCAACAACGATGGAATGGTAACGCATGATTGGGACATCATTGTCAATATCCTTGAAAATTTGCGATGGCGTTTCAAAAGTAATATTGCTTTGTTTGCCATGCATGACATTCTTAGCCAAGCCAAGTTTACCACCAAAAGTTTCCGCAATAGCCTGGTGCCCCAAGCAAATTCCCATCATCGGTTTTTTACCAGCGAAATCCTTAATCAAGGCTTCCATTTTACCCGCATCAGCTGGCCAACCTGGACCCGGTGAAAAGACTAGCCCGTCAGCTTTTTCGGCCTCTTCATAGAGAGTCTCATCATCGTTACGCAAGACCTTTACCTCTGTAAATGTCCCTAGGTATTGTGCCAAATTATAGGTAAAAGAATCATAGTTATCAACTAATAAAATCATTGGGCATCTCCTATTCTTGTCATAGCTTTCGCCTTGTTAATCGTTTCGTAAAATTCATTTTCAGGAACACTGTCATAGACAACACCTGCACCTGCCTGAACATAGGCTTTTTGATTTTTGAGAATCATAGTACGGATAGCAATGGCAAAATCCATATCTCCTGTCGCAGACAGATAACCAATAGCTCCCGCATAAATACCACGTTTTTCCTGCTCAAGCTCATAGATACGACGCATGGCACGAATCTTAGGTGCTCCTGACACGGTTCCAGCTGGTAGAGTTGATTTTAGAGCATCTAGGGCTGTCAACTCAGGCAAGAGTTGCCCTTTAACCACACTGGTAAGATGCATCACATAGCGGAAATACTCAACCTCCATATACTTAGTCACCTTGACCGTACCATTTTTAGCAATCTTACCAATATCATTACGTCCCAAGTCAACCAACATACGGTGTTCCGCAGTTTCTTTAACATCATGTGAGAGTTCATCCGCCAAGGCAACATCTTCAGCCTCATTGGCACCACGAGGGCGAGTTCCAGCAATCGGATTGGTGACCACCTCTCCATTTTTCACTGAAACCAAGCTCTCTGGGCTAGCACCAATCACCTGATAATCTCCAAAATCATAGAAATAAAGGTAGTTTGATGGGTTGGTCACGCGCAAGTTACGGTAGTAATCCAAAGGATCTCCCTCAAAGTCCGCTGAAAAGCGTTGACTAAGCACACATTGGAACATATCTCCCTCACGAATGAGTTTCTTAGCCTTAGCCACCATGTCCATGAAGACTTCTTTTTCGATATGATTTGAAAATTGCAAGGCTTGTAAGGCCTGAGGTGTAAACTCGTTTGGCGCCTGAGTCTGGAGGTCCGTTACCACCTGCCCAAGAGCTTGACGCACCGCATCGTTGTCACGGCCAGAGTAGATATTATCCTCAACCACATAAACCTTTTCCTTCTTGTGGTCAAAAATCAAATAAGATTCGTAGATGAAGAAATGCATATCAGGTGTTCCAATCGTATCTTCAGGAATCTCTCCGATATTTTCATAGAGACCAATCATGTCATAACCTGCAATCCCGATAGCACCACCTGCGAAAGGTAGGTCAGACTTTATGCCCTTGACTGTTACTTGGTCCAAGTATTCGAAAGGATCCTGATCAATCGCCTTACCATTTTCATAAAGCACACCATCCTTGAAGGTTACTTCAAAGACTGGATTGTAGGCAACAATGGAAAAACGCGCATTTTCTTTCTCACGAGGAATGGATTCAAGGATAACCTTGTGTTCCCCCTGAACACGCATATAAGCCAAGATTGGTGTTAAGGTATCGGCTGGTAAAATTTTTCTCATAGTATTTCCTTTCAAACTGGTTTATCGAGAGTAATAAGACTGATACAAGACTCCTTTATAGGATGTATCGGCAGCATTATTGTTCTTTATTCACTTTCTCTTCCAAAGCAATAAAGGCTTGAATCATGCTTCGCCAAACACTTTCAGCCACATCTGGTGACAGGCCAAGCTCTAGTGCCTCCTTACGACGGTTAGCTATCACTTGGGCAACACGATCACTGGCCTGGACAGCAACCTTGTCTCCCTTGGGCTTAAGCCGTCCTGCCTTTTCCACAAGTATTTGACGTTGGGCCAGGAGTCGAATTAACTGTCTGTCAATATTATCAATATCAATTCGAATATTGCTTAATGCATCCATAATACCCAACCTTTCATTGAATAATGAAATAATACTTCCTTAAGGTAAATAGACCTTTAAAGATAAAAGTAAACAAAAAACCTCACAGAGAAAAACTCTGTGAGGGCATTAAATCTAGTTTAACACGGTACCACCTCAGTTAATGGTCTCCAAAAAAACGACCATCATCTCTATCTCCTCTAACAAGGAGTTGCACGGTAAGGGGTGCCAACCGAGAAGAATATGTATTACCTTCTCATTATCATCCAATCAGCCCAATGTTCGCTCATCTCGATTACCTACTCACAATCACCGCAGGCTCCCTGAAAATCTAAGACCAGTTACTTTCTGATTTACTAACTATTGTACTCCTTTTTAAAAAGATGTCAAGAATTTTCTGTTAATTTTGACAATTTCAACGACCCAACTGACTTTATTTCTTACATTATATGGTATTTGCATCTCCTCAGGATATCTTATGAGAATATGTCAAAATACCTCTTCAACTAGGTTCTCGATATTAAAACTAACTAATATCGTCGTTAGAGTTGTTATATCGAATCTTATTTAATCGAATTACTTGATCTGCTTGTTCCCAAATACCTGGATTATGGGTAGCAATAATAATGATACGATTTGGATTTTTTAGTGATCGAATTAAGTCCATAATTTCTTGAGCATTATCAGGATCCAAAGAAGCTGTTGGCTCATCAGCTAGTATGATAGGAGGATTTTTCAAAAAAAGTTTAGCCAGAGCAACACGCTGTGCTTCTCCGCCAGATAATTCGTATATTTTTTGATTAAGATTTAAATGTTCCAGATGAACATCTTTCATCACTTTTTCTTTGCATTCCTGAATATCATTCTTTCTAAGTTTTTTTCCTACCAACCCCAAATCCAAGTTGTAACTTATACTATCATTTTCAATAAGCCCAAAGTTTTGGAACAAATAACCCAAATAATCACGATAATAGACTTGAGATTTAATCTCTTTCAAGTCTGTACCATCATAAGTGACAGAACCACTATCATAAGTCTCTAGTTTTGCTAGAATATTTAAAAGAGTTGTTTTCCCAGAGCCACTTTCTCCGATAAGCGCATATATCTTTCCTTTATCAAAAGATAAATTTAAATCATCAAAAATAACTCGCTTACCAAAATATTTGCTTAGTTTCTTAATTGCAATCATATTACTTTCCTTTCAAAACACTGACTGAAGTTCTACTCTCAGTAAGCGTCTGTTTGTATAAAATGGTAAACATGTTGATAATAAACAAGGAAACTATAAGTAAACTCATAATCAAATGATGAGTCAAGAAAATCAAAAACACAAGTGCAACACCTAAAACACAGATTTGTGAAAAAAGATAGTTAAAATGCACTTCTTCAAACCTCATACCAGATAACCTCTTGATAAAGATTTCTTTTCTAAATTGCTCAAAGTAAAGAAGGTTCATACTGTCAAATAAAAGTATAGAGGTCAATAAACCTAATAAAACACCAATTAATAGAAAAGCAAGGCGACTACGACTCTCTGAAAGAATCTTATAGTAGCTATTACGATTATTAGTCAAATAAGAAACCCACTGATAAACACCACCTTGTTTAAGTAAATCAATGCTATCCTTATAGCCCGTCATGTGTAGTCCCGAACCTACTTCTGTTCCCCAAAATAACTGACTACTTGGTGTATCTCCCATTGCTTCAGGGGTAGTCACAACAATAATAGGATCATTAAGGAATTGCATAGGTATGTCACTATCTGTATTGTACAAAAAACGCTTTTTCTTATCTTTTACGAATTCGGTAGAGACCGATACCTTAAATAAGTGATGACTATGAGGATTTAGACTACGACTTGAGAAACCTGACATATATTCTGAATATATACTCTCTAACTCTTTCCTACTACTCTTCAACTTCTCTGGAATTATTAATCCAAATTCGCCACGCTTAAGTTTTTTCATTTGTGCTAAAAATTCATGGGAGACACCAACATTTTGCTTTTCCAAGTAATTAGGTGAAACATAAATGGTATTCCCATTAGGCACATAGTCTGTTATTTTAACCCCATTAGCTATATTTGATACTAAGAACTGACGTAAATTTGTTTTTACAAATAGCCCTTTATCATCCTTTAGAGTACGATTTGCGAAGTCATACCAAGACTTATTCTGCTTTTCTTCTTCCTTACCTTGTGTAAAGGCAGAGCTATAACTATAAGATAGCTGGTAGTAATTTCTATTTATAGACCACTCTTCTTTAGCACTATTTAATTGCACAAAATCTTGATAACTATTCAACAACGTACCTACAGTAATACCAACAACTACAATTGCAACGAATTGTCCTAAGAACATCACTCCTAGAAGTCTTCTTAAGGGGAGGCGCCCTCTCATAACTTCAACCAAAGAAGTTGCTTTTAACCCTAGTAGATATATTAAACTTAACCCAAGAGAAATAAAACATAGCGCAAAAAAATATAAAGTTACTCCTGTAAAATAAAGTAATATAGGCAAAGATTGCAAAATCCGAAAATGCCACAAACCCACTCCCCCAATAAGAATAGATAAACAATATGCAATCAATAACTGCCTAGCATCAACGATAAATGATGATAACATTACTTTCATCATGCTTTGCCCTGAAACAAGCTTGATTCCAGCATCCCTTAAATCCTTTATTCGGTAAATCAATACTAGTGAAGCAAAGGTCAACAGAAATAATGCGAAACTAATAAGTGAAACCTCATTCAATAATATTGTTAAAAGTAAAGACAGTATTGAATAAGAAGAAAAATCAACCGCATTATAGCCAAGCTGACTGAATGTCGAGATAAGTTCTGCTCCCTTTAAATCACCTGAGACAATTAGATAGTTACTAACTATATCACTGCCGTCAGCACTCTCCTGAGAAGCCCTTTTTAAATTAGAAGGTGGAGAAACGTGTCCGTAAAACTGATAACGAAAATCTATTTCACCCTTTTCATTTGGTTGAACAATCCGTCTAGCAATTAAGCTATTATGCTCATTAGCTAAATTAGTTAAAGCATCTGTTACTTCCTTACGATTAGATACCTTATGATCAGTCAAAGCCTGACCAGTCACATCTACAGCATTATAACTCGAAAAAGATATTTGCTGGTTTTGTTGAACAATCATTGTGACTAAGTAGCAAGAAAACAGGATAGTCGAGATGAATATAAAAACACGTTTCATACAAACCTCCTTAACGGAACAATCATATGTCTTTGTATTGAAATAAAGTTTACGGTCGAAAATGGAACCTTTACAAGGAAACAAAAACTAGGTTGACATATTACATTCAACCTAGTCACCGTTACTTAATTAATCATAGTTATAGTAAAAGGCAGCCTGCTCGCCAAAAGACGTTTTTATAAAAGCATACGAAGTCTGACCGGCATAAACATAGGCCTTACTAGATTTAGAGGTCCAACGACTAACTACAGTTGAGCTATGATATTTCGAACCATGATAGTAATTCGAAAAAGCACCACCGTTAGAAGCCCCGTAAGTCCAAACACCACCACCTGGATACTGCGTAGCTGCAGCAACTCCTGACAAAGTCCCAAAAGGAGTCACAGCAAGAGCCAAAACCATTAACGATTTCATATTTTTTCTCATAAGTATTCTCCTTAAAGTAATTGCGATGAAGAAAATAAAATGGCATAAACTATGCATAACATTTCTAAACCTTCAGAAGTCAACTGTTACATTAAGTAAACGCTTACTTTTAAGGCTATTATATACAGTTTTTTTGTTTTTATCAATACACTTTTGGTATTTTTGTAAGAATCAATATCTTTACTATACAAAAAAGCCCCCGAAAGGGACTTCTTGGTTTGATAAACAACGGCAGGGTGACAGTCCTGCATCTCTTTCAGACCCGAAGGTGCGGCGGCTGCCTCTTCCGCCCTCGTTGTTACTTCTTAATTATATTATATCACATTTTCTTAGCTCTACCAGCATTTAGATAGTTTTTCAGCTTAGAATCTTTAATCACAAACATGGTACGGACATTAAGTTTATCACATAATCTGACCGCTACCAAAACATTACCATCAATACGTTTGATGTATTCCAAGGACTGGCCATTAGGATGGTGCCCAATATAGTCCGGATGAGCAATAATCTCTGGAATCCGTTCATAGGTAGCATCAAAATCACTGAATTCCTGGCGATGTTTTTCCATATGCTTCTTACGTTGTGCAGACAGCGTGATTTCTTCACCAGGCTTGTAGTCCAAATCAAAAGTTTTAATGACTTTTGGCGTCAAGTGACCTACTATTTTCATGCTTCTATTGTACCACACCTCATACACATCAAGGCTTTTCCTACTGTTCAGCTATCAAAAAACTCAAGCCTGTTACCAAGCTCGAGTTTTGCTTTATGCTTTTTGGAAAGCACCTTGTTTATAGCTAATCCAGAAGAAAAGTGGTGTACAGATAGCCATTGCGACCAGATAGATTGGTAAGGTATAGCTATTAAGTGTCGAAATCTCAATCACATCTCGAAGATAGTAAGAGCTAATCAAGAAGCCAAAGACTGAGTAGATAATCAAGGCCACACGCCCCTTATTCAACGGAATACAAGCACGAATAACGGCAAGGACACCCGTTGATCCCATCATATAGTAAGACAGCGTCAGCATATCCGTATTGCTCATGCCAAGATAGACCTGAGACAGATGAAAAATAAGAACACTGATAACCAACATCAAGGCATTAGGAATAGACAACTGGAGCGAACGTCTGAGGAAATGTTTCTCAACAGGACGAATATTACGTTCGAAGGTTAAAATAAACGGTGGAAAACCTTCGATAAATTGACCCGCCAAAGTCATCTGAACTTGAATAAAAGGAAAGACCAAGAGGTACTCTGCCTTACCAAAAACAATACTGGCAATACAGATAAGCCCCAAAAGGAAGGAATAAACAGTTTTAATGAGGAAAATCGGTGCAATGTGGGCAATATTATTAACCACACGGCGTCCCTCAAATAGAATTTCAGGAATGTCCTTAAACTCAGAATCCATAAGCACCAAGTTGGCAATCTGACGTGTTGCAGGATCTCCCTCTGCCATAACAATCGAACAATCCGCTTCACGCAGTGCCAAGATATCATTGACACCATCACCAGTCATAGCTGTCGTATGCCCATTGGCATTAAGGGTTTGGATTAACAACTTTTTCTGGTGCGGAGATACACGACCAAAAATCGCAGTATCCTCAACCAAAGCCTCTAACTCCTCATCGCTGACCTTAGAACAGTCAATATAGCTTTGATAGTCGGCAAAACCAGCTTGATGAGCAATATGAGACACCGTCACTGGATTGTCACCAGAAATAATCTTAAGCGTCACATCTTCTGAACGCAGGTATTCCAGAGTTTCTGCAGCATCCTCACGAATAGGATCGGCAATTTCAAGTAAAGTCAAAGCCTCGACGTCATTCGGCAAAATCATGGTCTCTGTATCAACACCAGACTGACTCCAAGCCAAAATCAAAACACGAGACCCTCGTGCCTGAGCCTGATCGACTGCCTTGGGATTTTCCTTAAGAAGCATCTCAGGTGCTCCCAAAAAGAGAGTTCCAAGCCCATTAACGCTCACAGCACCCCATTTACGATCGCTTGAAAATGGAATAACGTCACCTACCTGATAATGATGTTCCAGACCCTCATAAGCATTTCGAATAGCCTGAGCTGTTGCATTTTTATCCTTGCTATGTTGCATATAAGCTGCAAGCAAACGCTCCAACTCCTCTTTCGTAAAACGCTCTGACAGTAGTTCCAGACCTTTAACTGTCATCTTTCCTTGTGTAATCGTCCCTGTCTTATCTAAACAAAGCACGTCTACACGGGCCAAGGTTTCAACAGAGTACATCTCTTGCACCAAGATATGTTTCATCCCAAGTTTAATGACAGCCGTCAAAAGTGATGTAATAGTCAAAAGGGCAATTCCCTTAGGCAACATTCCCAGAAGGGCTGTCGAACTGGTAACTACCGACTCTTGAAGGGAGAGCTGTTTAATCAAGTAAGCCTCAAAAAAGAGCGCAAGCCCAAACGGTATGACAATCTTTCCCGTAAACTTAGCAATCTTGTCCATATTATAAAGAATACGGGACACGATTGGCTTATGATTCTTGGCCTCTAGCATAAGCTTGTTAGCGTAATTGTCCTCGGCTACATGAATGACTCTGGCATAGACCTGACCACTCACAAGATAAGAACCGGAGAGCAACTCCTTCCCATCTTTCTTTAGAATGTGATCACTCTCACCAGTCAGCATGGCCTCGTTAAGCTCGGCTATCCCATCAACAACCACGGCATCACTAGGAACCTGCTCACCCGCAGACAAGAGCATGACATCATCCAAGACAATATCCTTAGGATCAATAGAAACAAGCTGTCCATCACGCACCACACGAATCTGATCCTTATTCATGAGATTGAGCTTATCAATCATGCGACGGGCACGCAACTCCGTCATCATCCCCGTAAAGGCATTAAGCACAATAATCCCAAAGAAAAAAAGATTAGACCAAGCCTGAACAGCAATCAAGGCCACAAAGATTGCAAAATTGAGCACATTAAAGGAGTTAAAGACATTACGCCTAAAAATCTCCCAATTGCTGGAGCCAGTTTTTGCTTTAAAATGATTTGTTTTACCGGCATCTATCCGCCGCTTGACCTCCACCTGCGTCAAGCCTTGTAACTGTTTTTTCATAACTTTCATAGTAGCATAAAAATGAGGTGTTTTCAAAGGTTAGCCGTCATGAATAGCAAGGAAATAGACCTACTATATCGAATCACTATCCCCACCTTTTTCTATCAAATTAAGCTACTTTCAAATAGCAAAGGCAGAAGTCTCTACAAAACACTTCTATGCTATCCTTTTCTCTAATTAAATCTACTTTGGTAAACTAAATTAAACAACCATTGAAGATTGATAAAGGGTTTTGGTTGAGCATCAATCACAGGTTGAACGGTCTCTCTAATTTCTTTTAGGACTTTTCGTTGATTATACTTAATATTGTGATAATGTTCATCAAAAGCATGTTGGAGAGTAAAATTACGATTAAAAATATAACTTTCACCTGAGTCCGGGTAAAAGACTAGAGTACCATCTGAAAAACCTAATACAGACGATTCTGTTCCTTTTTCTCTAGTTATAGCGTACGTCCCGTCCTCATCATAGCTAATACCATCTATTTCCGGTGTATAAATCCAGCCATTATTCTCCATCAGCATAACAATATCCGGCTCTGTCCCCTCCTTATGAGGAATATGCTGAGCATAATAAACAGAGTGGTATTTTAAATTAAAAAAACTAAATAGGCTCATTCCTAAAATTGTAACCAGCCCTATAAATAGTCCTACAAAAATCCCTAAAATATTGCTTTTTTTCATTGTCATCTTCTCTTTCTTTTTCTCTAATTAAACCTACTTTGATAAATTAAATTAAACAACCATTGAAGATTGATAAAGGGTTTTGTTTGAACCTTCATAATTGGGGAAAAATCTTCCCTAATCTCTTGTTTAATTTTCGATTCATTAACTTGAATTCTTTTTGCTTCTTCTGAAAAATAACTGACGTGATCAAATCTAAACGTACTGTCAAAACCGATAGTCATATTATCCTTATCATATAAAAAGTATCCTAAGGATTTTGTTAGAGAAGATTTACTTTTAGTATTTATAATAGCGTTTGCTCCGTCATCATCATATCTAATATTGTCAATTTTAGGAGTATAAATCCAGTCCATATTCTCTATCAACATAACGAGATCCGGCTCTGTCCCCTTCTTATGAGGGATATGCTGAGCATAATAAACAGAGTTAGATTTTAAATTAATAAAGATAAATAGGCTCATTCCTAAGACTGTAACCAACCCTATAAATAATCCTACAAAAATCCCTAAAATATTGCTTATTTTCATTGTCATCTTCTCCTTCCTCTTCTACGACCAAACTTTAATTAAACCTACTTTGATAAATTAAATTAAACAACCATTGAAGATTGATGAAGGGTTTTGGTTGAACATCAATCACAGGTTGAACGCTCTCTCTAATTTCTTTTTGAACTTTTCGTTGATTATATTTAATAGTATGATAACGTTTGTCAAGAGCAGTTTGGATAGAAAAATCATGATTTAAAAGATAGCCATCACCCGATGCCGAACTAAAATATAGAGTATCACCTGAAAGACCTAATATAGACGTTTTCGTTCCTTTTTCTCTAGTTATAGCGTACATTCCATCATCATCATAGCTAATACCTTCTATTTCCGGTGTATAGGCCCAACCCATATTCTCCATCAGCATAATGACATCCGGATCTGTCCCTTCCTTATGAGGAATATGCTGAGCATAATAAACAGAGTTAAATTTTAAATTAATAAAGGTAAATAGGCTCATTCCCATGACTGTAACCAACCCTAAAAATAGTCCTATAAAAATCGCTAAAATATTTCTTTTTTGCATTGTCATCTTCTCTTTCTTTTTCTACGACCAAACAATTTCTTGATCGGATTAACAACAAACCATTGTACACTATTTTTAACAAGTCTCATAATTTAAGGATTCGTGGCTTTGTAACTGATCTAACATTTTTATGAACAAGAAAAAATCAAGTCTTAACAAATTCCTCCAATACTTCTCCTCACTTTGTTAATCAAGCTAAACATGGTATAATAGTTAAGATTTTTATACTACTTATTTCTGGGCAGAAGTGGGCAGTAAAATTTAAGAAACAGGGGCTAAACCCTTGATATGAAAGGAATCTAGAAAATATTATGATGAACATGCAAAACATGATGAAGCAAGCTCAAAAGCTTCAGAAACAAATGGAAAAAAGTCAAGCTGAATTGGCTGCTACAACTTTCACTGGAAAATCAGCCCAAGACTTGGTCGTTGCTGAATTAACTGGTGACAAAAAAGTAGTTAACATCACTTTCGCTGATGCTGTCGTAGATCCTGATGATGTGGAAACACTCCAAGATATGACTGTTCAAGCACTTAACAATGCTCTTGAACAAATTGACGAAGCGACTAAAAAATCAATGGGTGCCTTTGCAGGTAAATTGCCATTCTAAAAAATGAAAAGGAATCTCGCGGTTCCTTTTTCTATATACTCATCTAGCAACTCAGTCATAACATACAAAAGACTTGGACAAGAAGTCCAAGTCTTTTTGTGTTAGTCATATAAAAATTTTATTCTTCAACCAAGGCAAGACCTGACTGTGCGTCTTCTTCGTTTGCCAATTTATAACGATTCTTTTGACCTAAGTAAATACTTGCTGAATCCAATGAACTTTCTAAAGTAGGGTAATTCACATCCTCATTCGCTGTTTGGGAAGGTACAGGCCCTGAGATCAATAGTTCATCATCATTCTTGACATAAATCTGGTATTCTCCAACCTCGCTAGTTTGAGCTAAAATCTCATTCAACAAGTCTGGGTCAAGCGTTTGAGCTACTCCATCAACCACTTGATTAGAGTCCTGCTTATGCTCCGACGAATCCACTACCTCGGTGATAACGATGTAGTCAGGAGTTTCCTCATCTGTAGTCTTAGATTCTTCAGTTTCTGGCTGTTTTTGTCCAGGTGTTTCTTGCTTCTTCGTATCCTGAGCTTGTCCATCATGATTCTTCAAGTCCTCATCACTAACGGTTTGAACCTTAGTCATATTGGCATCTAAATCAAGTTTAGGAGTTTCTTTGACGTCAGCCGAGGCCCCACTGGTACCCATAAACAGAGCCAGAGTCCCCAAAGTAGCAATCAAGCTGATTATTGCTTTGCCGATAAAACCATTATCTTTGTTCTTAATCATAAATCCCTCACTATTTATTTGGTTAGCTCTAACTGGCTAACAAGGCGTCCTATTTACTGCTGTAGGAGGTAAAAGATTGGTTGAGCTGTTTGACCAACCCTTCACCCAGATAACAATCTTAGCATGCAGCCCCCTTGATTTCAAGCGTTTCTTTAATTTTTAAGCATTTTAAATAAATGACAACTTCATGTCTTAAAATTGATGCTAATCTATTATCAGATTAGCTTTTTAACGCTATGCAAATGGTAATTTCTTTAAGTAGTACTTAGGGAAATAATAGTTGTTTTTTAGACAGATTCTTCAGAAAGCACTTTTGCTGACTTATCTCCAAAAAAATTTTATCGGATAAGAAAATTTTGTCAAAACACTTTAAATGTAACTATAAAAAAGAATTCTTGAGACAGGAAGTCGAATTCTAAATATCCTAAAATAAGATTAGGAACTAGAATTTCTCTATTAGTCAAAAAATACCACAACAAAAGGATTTAAGGGTAACTTTATGGAACACCCCATAATAAACAACTAATCTTAAAGATGCACATCTCTCATTTAGATATATATTTTTAAGGTGTTTACAACTTCTTTAAAAATAACTAACACACAAAAAATCATTACGAAAAGCCCTCTATTTCCCCATAAATAACTTTCCCCATATAGAAAATCTATCCTCCAAATTCAAAAAAAATGTCCGTATTCTGGATACGTCATTGCTAGAAACTATGAAAAAACTCTTTATCTATCATCAACTTTGACGGAAAACTAGATCTCCTTTGGCACCCCCTATGATGAAGTATTTACCGACCTAAACTCTCCGATAATTATGGAAATTGAAAAAAATAGTATATCCACTCCGTAAAAGACTAAAAATAACCTAACTTTATAACTATTTCACCAAATCTTCACCTTACTCAAAGCTCATTTGAAATAGTATTTTCTCATATGTAAGCGCTTCGTCCACATTTCTGTCACATGTAAGAAGAGCTACTCCACTTTTAAACCTTTTTTTGCCTCAAAACCTAGATATTCCAAGGAAAATCCGTTACAATAGAGTACGGAAAGATAGGTAATTATCAGCATCATTATTTTCGTATGAAAGGGAAATTCATGGCTTATATTCAAATGAAGCATAGCTATAAACGCTATAAAACCGGTGATCTGGAAATTATCGCAAACAACGACGTAAGCTTTGATATCGAAAAAGGGGAGCTTGTCGTTATTCTTGGTGCCTCTGGCGCTGGGAAATCAACCGTTCTTAACATCTTGGGTGGTATGGACACCAATGACGAAGGCCGCGTCATTATTGATGGTAAGGATATCTCTGAATACACAGCCAAAGAACTTACAACCTATCGTCGTGAGGACGTTGGCTTTGTGTTCCAATTTTACAACTTAGTTTCTAACCTTACGGCCAGAGAAAACGTCGAACTAGCATCTGAAATCGTTCCAAACGCTAAAGATGCTACTCAAACACTAGTCGAAGTCGGTTTGGGAGACCGCTTAGACAACTTCCCATCACAACTATCTGGTGGGGAGCAACAACGTGTCGCTATTGCACGCGCCGTTGCCAAAAATCCAAAGATTCTTCTTTGTGATGAACCAACAGGGGCTCTGGATTATCAAACAGGGAAACAAATCCTGACCCTCCTTCAAGAAATGGCTCGCAAACAGGGAACAACTGTTATTATCGTTACCCATAATGCTTCTCTAGCTCCAATTGCCGATCGTGTCATTCGAATGCACGATGCCAAGATTAAGAGTGTGGAACTTAATCCTAATCCACAAAAAATCGAGGACTTGGAATACTAGAAAGGAGCAACGTCATGAAAAAAACAACTTATTGGAAAGATGTTTGGCGAACCTTTGTAGCTTCTAAAGGGCGTATGCTCTCTATTGCCTTACTTATGGCACTGGGATCCTTTGCCTTGATTGGTCTTAAAGTAACTTCTCCTAATATGAAGAAAACTGGGGAACACTTCTTCAAGACGCATCAAACAGCTGACTTGAGCTTAATCAGTACTTACAGTATCAACCAAACCGATCAGGACCTTCTCAATACAATAAAAAAGAAGAATGTAGACATCGAGTATGGTTATTTCAAAGATGCTGTCGTCAAGGGGACGAATACGGCATTTCGTATCTTCTCTAAACCTAAGAAAATCTCCACTTACGACCTTATTGAGGGGAAACTTCCTACCAAGGACGGGGAAATCGCTCTTTCCTCAACTTATAAAGAAGAATATAGCGTTGGAGATAAGATTAACTTTTCTGAGCCAGTAGATAGCTCAGGGCAAAAACAGTTAAAGGAACAAACATATACCATTACTGGTTTTGTTAATTCCTCTGAACTTCTCTCTAGGAACCGTCTTGGTAATGCCAGCGCTGGTACGGGGAAACTAGATGGCTACGCCATTGTTCCAGAGACGGACTTCACCTCTAACGATTACATGATTGCCCGCATCCGCTACAAGGATTTGGAAAATGTTAGTCCTTTTAGTGAAGAATACGCAAATAAGATTTCTGAACGAAAGGCTGAACTCAAGAAACTCTTTAAAGATGAACCTGAGAAACGCCTAACTGAGATCAAGTCTCAGTCTCAAGCTCAAATTACTCAAGCTAAACAAGAACTTGAAACAGCCCTCGCACAGACCCAGCAAATGGCTACAAGCAACGCTGCTGAAGCTGCTAATGTCAAAGAAGCTACTAACAAGATTGAAGCCAAGCAAAAAGAACTCGAAGAAAGTCAAGCAATGGTCGATAATTTACCAGCGCCTAGCTATCAATTCTACTCTCGTCGAGAGATTCCGGGTTCTGAGGGATATGTTGCTTATGAAAGTAATATTAACATCATTCACGATGTGAGTAACATCTTCCCTGTCGCCCTCTACTTTATGGCAGCTTTGGTTACCTTTGTAACCATGGGACGCTTTGTTGAAGAAGAGCGTGGTAAGGCTGGTATTTTCAACGCCCTAGGCTACAGTAATTCGCGAATTATCCATAAATTCGTCATTTATGGTTTGATAACGAGTATTACTGGTACAACCGCAGGTGTTATTACCGGTCATACACTACTTCCGATTCTAATTCACAACACTTATAAGAGCGATTTGCAGCTTCCTGCTTTTGAATTGCACTTCTACTTAGGACTTACCCTTGTGGCCTTCCTTTTAGGTCTCTTATCTGCTGTGCTACCTGCCTTTGTGGTTGCCAAAAAAGAGCTCTGGGAAAAGCCTTCCCAACTCCTCCTTCCAAAACCACCTCGAGCAGGAGCTAAGATTGTCCTAGAGCGCATCACACCGCTTTGGAAACGTCTCAGCTTTACGGAAAAAGTTACCATGCGTAATATTTTCCGCTATAAGCAACGGATGTTTATGACCCTCTTTGGTGTCGCAGGTTCTATTGCACTGCTCTTCGCAGGTTTAGGAATTCGATCTTCTGTATCTAACCTTAACCAGCAACAGTTTGAAGACATCATTCACTATGATATGATTGTTGCCAAGCAACCAAATGCGTCAAGTGCTCTGGATGAGGAACTCACTAAACTCCTCGATAGCAAAGACGTCAAAGAATACTTGAATGTCCATTTTGAAACCTTGCAAAAAATTGCCGGTACCAATAAGGACACCCAAGAAATCTCAACTCTTGTCTTTAACGACCGTGACGAAAAACTCATTGACAGTTACGTTAGCTTACATGACCGAGACCGCAATAAGACTCTCAAGCTATCTAATGACGGAGCAATTATCTCTGAAAAAATGGCAAAACTTCTAAACCTCAAGGTCGGAGATACCATTACTGTGCAAAACAGTCAGGATGAATCTGTCAAGATTAAGATAGCTGGTATCACTGAAATGTACATGGGGCATTTCCTCTTTATGAATGCTAGCTACTACCAAAAAGCTTTTGGGACACCTTCAGTGAATAATGCCAACCTTGTTACTCTCGCTGAACCAACTAAGCAAAATGTTGAAAATATGGCAGCCAAATTCATCAACTTGCCAAATGTTTACGGTGTTGTTCAAAACAACAACCTTAAACTGCAAATTAGCACTATGGTCAATTCATTGACACAGGTTATTGGTATTTTGATAACGGTTTCCATTCTCCTTGCTGTGGTTGTTCTCTATAACCTAACTAACATCAACGTTTCAGAACGTATCCACGAACTTTCAACCGTTAAGGTTCTTGGTTTCTACAATAATGAAGTATCCCTCTACATCTATCGTGAAACTATTTACCTGTCTATCATCGGTATCTTCGTAGGGTTCGGTCTTGGACAGGCACTTCACCATTATATGGTAAGCATCATTCCGCCAGATCGTATCATGTTTGATCCATCTCTCGGATTGGCTACCTACCTTTTACCAGCTGTCCTTATCGGCATAATCCTTATTATCCTTGGCTTCGTCGTCAACAAACGTCTTGCCAAACTAAATATGCTTGAAGCTCTAAGCTCAGTTGAATAAGCTAAAAACGCCTGAGAAGTAATTCTCAAGCGTTTTTTATGTTCGATAACCTATTTTGTTTTAGTCTTAGCCAACTCTAGACAGTAGGTCTTCACATGACAATGAGGACAAGTCAGTTTACGAGTCCTAGGTGTATGTCCAGAAATGGCAAACTCTTTAAAACTAGGATCAAAGGTCCTATGACAATTAGGACAGAGGTATTCGACCTGCTTTCTATAATGATATACCAATAGATTTATGGCTATTAAAAATGTCGGACAGACAATAAACAAACCTCTGGGATCCTTAAAATAATAAAAGACAACCAGTAGGCCTAGCAGATAAAGAAGGGAGGTTAGAATGACACTCCCATACATTCTCAACTGCAAATGACGCCATGATTTTTGATTTTCCATAAGACGTGAAATGTCTGACAAATCTTCCAACGAAAGTTGACGCCGCTTAGCAGTGGCTTTTTGCAAGTGACGGGCACGTTTTAGTCTGACCTCTATTTCCTCTGAAGACTTTTCCAAGCTTTCGATTTGGTCTGTCAACAACAGCTCTAAAACCTGTTCCCTATTCTCCTCTTGCAAGAGTTTTTGGATTTGTTTGATTGAGAAATCCAAATCTCTTAAGAAACAAATGACTTGCAGTCGTTCCAAGTCTGATTCGTGATAGATTCTCCGACCACCCTCTGTGACTTCAGATGGCGTCAAGATCCCTCGTTGATCATAGTACTGGACAGTCCTAACAGACACTTCTGCTGCTTTAGCCAACTCTCCTGTTGAAAACTGCGACATCTCAGTCACCTCCTTTTAAGATTTTCTATCAAAGGAGGTCTTTCACCACCTTTGATACCTAGATTCCACCTTATAACGTAAGGTAATATGCAAGCCCTAACCCTAGAGGATTTTCTTTTCTTACAGAAAAAGTTAGCTATCACTCTTTACAGCCTTTACAGCTTCTGTAAAGCCCTAGTCGAAAAGGCCACCCAAACCTAAGGCAGCAAAAGGATTGTTACTGACTTCTTCCTGTTGCTTCAAAAGTTTGGCATTCTCATCTAATTCGAGAAACTTCTCGTAAATCTGTGCGGTCATACGAGCATCCTCCAAGCTGTTATGACCGTGTCCCTTGATTCCAAAGAAATCTGCCACGCTAGTCAACTTGAGGTTAACAATACCGTTCAAATCAGAAGCACGACGGTCAAAGGCCTCATCGAAAACATCTAAAGCATATTGCTCTTCCAAGTCTAAACCATTTTCAGCTAGAATAGGCAAATCTGATTTAAGAGCATTGTAGCCAATAAGTGGAGTGTCACCAACAAATGATTTAAAATCCGCTAAAACAGACTCTAGCTTTGGTGCCTTGGCAATCTTATCCGCTGTAATTCCAGTCAAACCATTGATAAAGGATTGCAAAGGAACATCCGAATAGACGAAAGAATCAAACTGGCCCACTTCCTCATGCTGATTCAGCTTAACAGCCGATACTTGGATAATATGGCTAATACCATCCACCGTGTTAAACTCCAAATCAAAGGCAATATAAGTTTCTAAATTTTCCATTTTAATCTCCTACAATAGTTAAAGCTGAGACTGAGTCCCAGCTTCTTTTTTATTTTCCAAATAGACGTCCAAAGAAACCTTTTTTAGAAGCTTCTTCTTGTTTGGTCTGGATTTCTTCCACTTGGGCCTTGGCTTCGTCAACCTCAACCTTAGCCTCATCAAGTTCCAGTTTAAGCTCTTCCTTGTCCTTCATAGCAGTCAAGGTCAATTGCTGCTGTTGATCAATTTGCTTGTCCTTTTCGGCAATTTGAACGTCTTTAACACGCAATTGGTCATCCATGTTAGACAACTGCTCGTCCTTAGCTTTCAACTGAGCATAGAGACGGGCAATCTCAGAGTTTTTCTCGTCTACAAGAATCTCCAACAACTCACGTTGTTTTGTTTCTTCATCGATTGGCTCATCGTCAAAGATGGTTTTCTTGTAAATTTCCTCCAACTTAATTAAGCCACTGCGTTTAACGACAGTAACCCCTTTAGCATTTTTTTCTAGATCTTCTTCTGGAAGTTGTTTGACACGATTATTGACTGCTTGACGACTAACACCAAGGATTTCAGCAATCTCGCTGACTGTCTTTTCAATACTCATAATAGCCTCATTTTCTCTTGAAATGTCTTACTATGAGAATATCACAATCACTCCTTTCTGTCAATTTGACTAGTTATTCTGGATACCTGAAGGACTTTTTTCCTTTCACTCTTCAAACAATTTACTTGATAGGAAGCTAAGCTTTTGGTAAACTATGTGTGGGTATAAATGTATATAGAAGGAAAGTCTTTGACTTAAACAATCGGTACTTCCAAATTGGGTTTGGTCGGTATCAGATCTGTTGTATCTAGGAATGGTGGGAACAATTCCACAAGGTTTGGGATTTTCATTCTTGCTCCAATTTTTGATGGTATTCGAGCAACCTTGGTTGCAAAACGACTTGATATTGAAGCATAAATCACATTATCTTCAACGGTTTGACTGTTGGAGTTTTTTTATCGTTACTTTACTCGCTTACTAAAGCCTCATATTACCATCCGAGATTGAAAAAAGCCCTAAATTATGCCATAATAAACAAAAGCAAAATAGAAAGAATGAGTCCTATGAAAAACTTCCGTGATGATATTAAGGTCAATGATTTGGCCCAGCCCTTCTTAGAGCCAATCGTCGAACAAATGACCACTGTATTCGATCCTGAGATTGAGCTAGACATTTATAACCTTGGTTTGATTTATGAAATCACTGTCGATGAAAATGGCCACTGCTACTTCCTTATGACCTTTACTGATACTGGTTGTGGCTGTGAAGAGACTATGCCTTATGAAATCGCTGAAAAGCTAAAATCCATTGACGGTATTAACTCTGTCAAGGTGGAAACCACTTATTCACCAGTCTGGAAGATGACACGCATCAGCCGTTATGGACGTATCGCTCTTGGCATCTCACCTCGAGGCGGAAAATAAAAGGAAAACCGATTGGACATTTCCAACCGGTTTTTTACTAGAGTAACAACAGACAAACCATTACTTGTCATCATACTGCCAACAACTGTCTCAGGATTTAATATCAAAAAATCACATCGAACAAATGTCCGGTGTGATTTTGTTTTATATCATATCATTAAGCTTTACCTGATTTATCCATGTTCCAGAAGTCGGTAACGGCACCACGTGACGCTGAAGAAACGATGTGAGCATATTTACCGAGGACACCACGGCTATAAAGTGGTGGCAACTCAGTTTCCGCTTTACGTTTCGCCAACTCTTCGTCTGAAACGTGCATCGTAATTTCTTTGGTATCTTGGTCAACTGTAACCATATCACCTGTACGGAGGTAGGCAATAGGTCCACCAACCTGAGCTTCAGGAGCAATGTGACCAACAACGAGTCCGTAAGTACCACCTGAGAAACGTCCATCTGTCAAGAGGGCAACCTTGTCCCCTTGACCTTTACCAACAATCATTGAAGACAATGACAACATTTCTGGCATACCAGGACCACCCTTAGGACCTACAAAACGTACAACAACTACGTCGCCATCAACGATTTCATCAGAAAGAACTGCTTCGATGGCATCTTCTTCTGAGTCAAATACTTTAGCGGGACCAGTGATGTTACGAACTTTAACCCCTGATACTTTGGCAACCGCACCTTCTGGAGCCAAGTTACCTTTCAAGATAATCAATGGACCATCAGCACGTTTAGGATTTTCAAGCGGCATGATGACTTTTTGACCTGGTGTCAAATCATCGAAGGCCTCCAGGTTTTCTGCAACAGTCTTACCAGTACATGTGATACGATCACCGTGAAGGAAACCATTCTTAAGAAGGTATTTCATAACGGCTGGTACACCACCAACATTGTAAAGATCTTGGAAGACATATTGACCAGAAGGTTTCAAGTCAGCCAAGTGAGGCACACGCTCTTGGAAATCGTTGAAATCTTCAAGTGTCAAATCAACGTTAGCTGCATGAGCAATAGCGAGCAAGTGAAGTGTCGCATTTGTTGAACCACCAAGTGCCATTGTGACAGTGATGGCATCTTCAAAGGCTTCACGTGTCAAGATATCTGATGGCTTAAGACCTAGTTCAAGCATCTTAACAACTGCACGACCTGCTTCTTCGATATCTGCTTTCTTCTCAGCTGATTCTGCAGGGTGAGATGATGATCCTGGAAGGCTCATCCCCATTACTTCGATTGCTGTCGCCATTGTGTTGGCAGTATACATACCACCACAACCACCAGGGCCAGGGCAGGCATTACATTCAAGATCTTTAACCTCTTCTGCGGTCATATCACCGTGGTTCCATTTACCGATACCTTCGAAAACAGAAACCAAGTCGATATCCTTGCCGTTAAGGTTACCTGGTGCAATGGTACCTCCATAGGCAAAAATCGCTGGAATATCCATGTTAGCAATGGCAATCATAGAACCAGGCATGTTCTTATCACAACCACCAATAGCAACAAAGGCATCGACATTGTGACCACCCATAGCTGCTTCGATTGAGTCGGCAATGATATCACGAGATGTCAATGAGAAACGCATCCCTGGTGTCCCCATGGCAATACCATCTGCAACAGTAATCGTACCAAATTGAACTGGCCAAGCACCCGCTTCTTTAACACCTTCTTTGGCAATTTGACCAAAACCGTGCAAGTGGATATTACATGGTGTGTTCTCAGCCCAAGTTGAGATAACCCCAACAATAGGCTTTTCAAAACTATCATCCGTCATCCCAGTCGCACGAAGCATGGCACGGTTAGGTGATTTAACCATGCTATCGTAGACAGATGAACGGTGTTTCATGTTATTTTCAGACACGATATTTTCCTCCATAGTTAATAACTATTCTAATTTAAACTTCTACTCCTATTCTAACATAAATTATCTAAAAAAACTGACCATTTACAAACTATTCTCCCTTTTTAAATTATGCTAAAATAAAGGCATGAAACATTTTGATACTATCGTTATTGGTGGGGGTCCTGCTGGCATGATGGCGACTATTGCCTCAGCCTTCTATGGCCAACAAACCCTTCTGATTGAAAAAAATAAACGTCTCGGTAAGAAACTAGCTGGTACTGGTGGTGGACGTTGTAATGTTACTAACAACGGGACTTTAGACGATCTTCTAGCAGGTATTCCAGGTAATGGCCGTTTCCTCTATAGCGTCTTTTCACAGTTTGATAACCACGATATCATTGCTTTTTTCGAGGACAATGGTGTCAAACTCAAGGTTGAGGATCACGGGCGTGTCTTCCCTAGGACAGATAAATCACGGACCATCATCCAAGCTCTGGAAAATAAGATTTGGGAACTTGGAGCTAGCATCCTCACCAATACAGAGGTTGTCTCCGTCAAAAAGGTTAATGAGCAATTCCAAGTTAAGTCTTCAGACCAGACTTTTACCAGTGATAAACTCATCGTCACAACTGGAGGAAAATCTTACCCATCGACTGGTTCAACTGGCTTTGGACACGATATTGCCCGCCATTTTAAGCTCCATGTCACTGAGCTTGAAGCTGCGGAAAGTCCACTCCTAACGGACTTTCCCCACAAGGCTTTACAGGGAATTTCTCTTGACGATGTCACTCTGTCCTATGGCAAACACAAGATTACCCACGACCTTCTTTTCACCCATTTTGGCCTATCTGGACCAGCTGCCCTACGTCTTTCCAGCTTTGTCAAGGGTGGTGAGATTGCTCATCTTGACTTTCTTCCCAACCAAAGCCAAGAGAATCTCAAGGCTTACTTTGAGGAAAACCGTGAGAAATCTGTCAAAAACACCCTCAAAGCTCTTGTGCCTGAGCGAGTCGCTGAATTCCTAGCAGAAGACAAGGCTGATAACAAGGTTAAACAACTGCACCCCAAAGACTTGGAAAACATTATCAGTCAGCTTAAGGATATGGAAATCCCAATCACAGGTAAAATGTCACTTGCCAAATCCTTTGTGACTAAAGGTGGCGTTGACCTTAAGGAAATTAATCCCAAGACCCTAGAAAGTAAAAAAGTCCCTCACCTACACTTTGCAGGAGAGGTCCTAGACATCAATGCCCATACCGGCGGTTTTAATATCACTAGCGCCCTCTGTACTGGTTGGGTTGCAGGTATTCAGAGCCCTTGGGACTAAGAAGCTTTTTCAATTAACGACAACAAAAAGGTCCCTTCTGTCATAGAAGGGATTTTTTGTCTATTTCTCAAAGGAGAGGAGGGGATTCGAACCCCCGAGCCCCGTTAAGGACTACACGCTTTCCAAGCGTGCGCACTCGGCCTCTATGCGACCTCTCCACATCAAACGATTAGCCTATTAATGGCTAATCATTATTTCAATCAAGTTTTCAAGAGTTAATCTTTAAACTGGGCCTCTACTCGATAGATGACCTGACCTTTTTCTGAGAACTTACGCTCGTATTCAGTCATGACGTTGCCTTCATAATCACTGGCATGAAGGTCCAACCAAACTTTGTTGAGAACCATTCCATACTGTGAAAAGCTCGCCAAACTGTATTCAAAAAGTCCACGGTTGTCTGTCTTAAAGTGAATCTCTCCATTTTCAGGCAAAATTTGCTTATAAGTATCTAGGAAAGTCTTGTAAGTCAAACGACGCTTCTCGTGGCGACTCTTAGGCCATGGATCTGAGAAATTCAAATACATCATATCCACTTCGCCATCTTCAAAATAATTGGTCAAGGCTGAGCCATCCACGCGCAAGAGTTTGACATTTTCAGCACCCGAAGCCAAAACCTTATCCAAGGCATAGCTCAATACAGACAGCTGAATATCAATACCAATGTAGTTGATGTCAGGGTTTTGTTGGGCCATACCAGTAATGAAGGCCCCCTTACCAGATCCTACCTCGATATGGATAGGATTGTCATTACCAAAAAGCTCATGCCACTTACCTTTAGCAGCCTCCGGCTCAAGGATAACGTACTGAGGATGGTTAGCTAGGTGTTCCTCTGCACCTTTACGTTTTCTAACTCGCATGTCTACTTTCTAATATCTGTGCAAGGTCTCTCTGAATTTACGAAGTTCATAAATTTCTCGGTTGGCATGTTCCATATCACGACTATCAAAGAATTTCGAAATCTGTGTCAAATATGAAAACTGCCCATACCAGTAAATTTTGTCCATCACAAGGTCATTGTTCTTATAGCCATAGTATGACAACCACTGTGGCCAATGTGCCAATGGAATGTAATGGCTAAGGATCTGTGCCACATCATACATACGATCTGTTAGACGTACAGAATCCCAATCAACCAAATAAATCAATCCTGAGGTTGTGATGACAAAGTTACTATGACGAGCATCTCCGTGAACAATTGTTGCAATTTCCGCACGAAACTCTGGAAGATGACGTTTCAAATCTCTAACAACGTCTTGAAGGAAGCCATTCTCACGCAATTGGTAAGCGGCATTTTCCTCCCACTCGTGCAGAAGATCAAAAGGATTTTCAATATGATAATCCAACTGCAAGAGTTGATTAACCAAGTGTTTAGAGCGGTGCAAATTACCAAGAATTTGAATAATCTGTTTACTGTTCATGTCATGTTTGGTCAAAATACGACCATCAAGCCACTCCTGTGCACTCATCATATCACCATTTCCCAGACGCTTAGCCCACAAGAGCTGGGGTGCAATCTGTTCCTTGGCAAGAGCTGCCAAGATTGGTGTTGTATTCATCTTCACAAAGACGCGATCTCCGTTTGGGTAAGTTCCCATATAGGCCTTACCACTATTTCCTTTGAGAGGAGTCAGGCTCAAATCTTTATCTGTTGATGTCACCTAGGCATCTCCTTTTTCTTTAGTCATTCGTTTCTATTTTAACTTATTTAATAGGTGTTAGTCAATCATCTTCTTAAGCTTGGCTGGTAGGTAAACAAGGCTCAGAACTAGCATCATTCCAACCAAAATCAGACTAAACTTAAGGTCGAAGAGACAAACAGCCTGTACCAAAGTCATCCCAAGTACAATCTGGCTAATCAAGCGCTTAAGATTGCTCACCTGCATGTCTTTTCCAACCGGCATAAGGTTAGCCATTCTCTGATAAGCAAAGTGCGATTTAAGTGCTGTGAGCTGGAAGAGCAAAAGGTAGTCAAAAACAACCACAAGCACCATAGCCAGCCATTTTTCAGGAACCAAAAAGATAACTAAAAGCGTTAGGGCAAACAGGCGTAGGCTAAGGGCAAAGTAATCTCCAGAACGCAAGAAGGCTCTTAGGTAAAGATTGTACCAGGTATGTTCCTTGTCTTTCTTTGTACGTTTGAGAATAGCATCCAAATAAGAACGGCGTTTAACACTCGATGTAATCCCTTTAACATTGGTAAAGAGTGAAAAGAACTTCAGAATCGATTGTTGACGCTTATTTTCCACTGCAATAGCCTCAGTCCAATTCAGTCCAGACTGCTTATAAAAAGGTTGAGCCTTTTTCTGGAAAATAACATACTTAAGAATAGCCATAGCCACAGCTACAAGGATAACTCCCCAAACTGGAAGTCTCAAGGCTAAAAAGAGAGGAATAACCAAAATAAAAATCAGGGTTTGTACTATTACCCAAAATCTAAAAGCACGTCCTGTTGCCTTCTTAACATGGTCTAGCACCTCTTCTTCCTTAACCAAAAGGTAGTGCTTGTCCGCAGGTTCTAGATAAGTCGCAATATTCCCCCAGAAAGGTAATAACAGACAAAGCATAAGCAAGCCAAGAATAATTGCCCACGGATTCTTTGGAAAATGTCGAAGCAACTGGCTATACTGAACCAAGACAAAACCTAGCAGAAAGAGAAGAACCAAGATAAAATGATCATTAAACACGTAGCGACTATACTTAGCACAGCGGGCATTGAATCGCTTGCTACGCTCCTTAAATAGCTTAGCTATCATGACAATTCTCCCTTAGTTAACTGCATGTAAATATCGTTAAGACTGGCACTATCGTCGCCAAAAGTCTGACGGAGCTCCTCGAGAGTCCCCTGTGCTAAGACCTGTCCATGGTGCAAAATCACAAAGCGATCACACATCTTCTCGGCTGAATCCAAAACGTGGGTAGACATGAGAATCGCCTTGCCCTTAGCTTTTTCCTCAGCTAAAAGCTCAATCAAGTCCGAAATCGCCAAGGGATCCAAACCTAGGAAGGGCTCATCAACAATGAGAAGACTTGGACCAACAATAAAGGCACAGATAATCATAACCTTCTGCTTCATTCCCTTTGAAAACTGAGTCGGGAACCAATCTAACTTTTCATCTAAGCGAAAGAGTTTGAGGTACTTGTCCGCACGTGCCATCCCCTCAGTCACATCAAGACCATAGGCCATCAACACCGTTTCCAAATGTTCACGAAGCGTCAACTCTTCATAGAGACTTGGCGTTTCAGGAATATAGCCAATCTTCTGACGATAGCTAGCTGGATCTTGTTGAATAGTTAACCCATCAATGGCAATCTGTCCCCCATAAGGTGTTAAGAGACCAATAATCTCGTTAATTGTTGTTGATTTTCCAGCACCATTAAGACCAATGAGACCAACCAATTCACCATCAGCCACCTCAAAAGTCACATCTTTTAGGACGGGAATATTAGCGTAACCACCCGTCACCTTTTCTAATTTAAGCATTATCTTTTCTCTCTTTGGTATGATATAATCTATTATAACAAAAACTCATGGAAAGGTCGTTATTATGGATAATTGTATTTTCTGTAAAATTATATCTGGAGAAATCCCTTCATCAAAAGTCTACGAGGACGACAAGGTTCTAGCCTTCCTCGATATTTCACAAGCTACAAAAGGACATACCTTGGTTATTCCTAAAGAGCACGTTCGTAACATCTTAGAAATGTCTGCTGGGACTGCTGAGACTATCTTTAGCCGTGTTCCAAAAATTGCTCGTGCCGTGCAAAAAGCAACTGGAGCAATCGGCATGAATATCCTTAATAACAACGAAGAAGTTGCTGGACAAACTGTCTTCCATGCTCATATTCATCTCGTTCCTCGTTACGGTGCAGACGATGGTATCCACATGGGATTTGACGAACACGAACCAGACTTCGCTACCCTGGCCGACCTTGCTGACAGCATCGCTAAAGAGGTAACAGAATGAAAATCGGACGCTTTCTAGCTCTTGGAACTCTTGCCTACGGTGCCTACTACGCCTATAAACGACGTGAAGACATCAAAGAGGAAATCCTAGACCTCAACCAATCACGAGAAAATATCTCTCACGATTTGGACAATATCAAACGCAACCTTGACATCATCAAGGAACAAAACCTAGTTCTCGCTGACATCAAACAAGACCTCAACTATAAAAAACGCGTCTTCCAAAAAGACCTCGAGCCCCGACTCAATATCATCCAAGAACGCTTGAAAAAATATCAAAGTGACGATAAAGAATAAAGGTAAGTAGCCTATGCTACTTACCTTTTTGTTATTCAGTTTTTTCAGCATTAAAAGAACTTATAGAGACTTGAGTTGTTGTAAACTCATTATCACCCTTAAACTGAGAGAACTCAAACAGAGTCTTACCAGATGGAGCCCAGTTATTAGCAGATACGTACTGCGTACCAACTGTAACACCGTCAGCATTTACCAAATTAATTGTTAAGTAGATATCTTTTATTAAATATTCTGTTGTATTCTCAACTGTTGCAGAATAATATTTTGTATATTCATTAGATTTAGTATTATCTACTGTAAAATTGATATTCTTAACAAGATTTTCAATAGCTTCTTTCTTTGCATTGTTATCTTTAACTTCATTTCCTTGAGCAAGTAACTCTGATAAACTATCTTTATCTTGTACTGGAATAGAATTTATTTTATCTATTGCAGAAAGTAAGGATGTTCTTTTACCAATATGCTCATCCCACTTGGTTTCAAAACTATCCGAACCATATGTTTTCGCAATTTCTAATCCATTATTTAATTCATTAATATAAGAAATTGCTAACTCTTGAAGTTTACTATCCTTAAACTTCTTATCTTTATATTCACTAATTTCATCTAATTCTTTATTAATTGCTTTTTTAAACGAACTAGCCGAGTCACTTTTTTCATTATCAATATACTTCCAACGAGCATCTAGACCCTTGGCTAAAGACTTTATAAAAGCTCCATCATACGTTTTACTTTCATTAGAGTTTGTACAAGCTGATAATGTAACAATCCCAATCAAAAGCAATAATAGAATAGTAATCTTTTTCATAAAATTTCCTCACTATTTAATTTTCGTTATATATTATATTTTTAATTTTACTAACTGTCAACTATTTATGAAAAGAAAATAAATTTTTTTATGTTTTTTCAGATTATTACAAATGAGTTAACCTAATACTTTTATTTTCTTCTCTCGCTTGACTCTATACAGACAATTTTGAATACGCTTGCTATTATCAAATTCTTACTCACCCCACTCTGTATAGATCAGATACTTTCCCCTGTGCTAAAAGTGATAGAAGCAATATTGCTTCTATCACTCGGAAGATTTGAGACTCAGGCTCAAATCTTAGGAATGGAATTCCGCTAGGAAGTCGCTTCCGTCCCTAGCACCCAAGGAAAGTCTAAAAAATTTATAAAAAAGAAAAGCAGAGATATCTAACATCTCTGCTTCATAATAGGATTAGGAGGTTTTATGCTTCTTATTCAGCATCTTTTTCTTTGATAACCAAGACACCGTCTTCCATATCAGCTTCTAGGTGTTTAGCATCAAGGTTATCCAAGTGGAAGTCTGTGACTTTGTCACGGATTTGTTGTTCAACCACACGACGGAGTGGACGAACACCCATGACTTCATCGTAGCCTTCTTCAGTCATGTATTCTTTAGCAGCTTCGCTAACTGCCAAGTCAATGTCTTTCTTAGAAAGAGTCTTGTTAACTTCAACCAACATAAGGTCTACAATCTTAGAAAGATCTTCTTTGCTCAAGTGTGAGAATTCGATAACAGCATTGAAACGGTTAAGGAATTCTGGACGGAAGTAAGGTTTCAAACGATCCATAAGTTCTGGTTTATCAGCATCTTCTGTCAAGTTAGCTTCGTAACCAAAGCCTGCGTTTGAAGTTGCAATAATCACAGTATTCTTGAAGTTTACAGTGTTACCTTGACCATCTGTCAAACGACCATCGTCCAAAACTTGGAGGAGAAGGGTGATGACTTGAGGGTCAGCCTTTTCAATTTCGTCGAGAAGAACGATTGAGTATGGGTTACGGCGAACACGTTCTGTCAAAGTATTGCTATTGTCATCATAACCAACATAACCAGCTGTCGTACCAATCAATTTAGAAACGGCTGTGCGGTCGCTGTATTCTGACATGTCCAAACGGATAATGGCATCTTTGGTTCCGAACATATCAAGAGCCAATTGTTTAGCCAACTCAGTTTTACCAACACCAGTAGGTCCTACAAAGAGGAAGCTACCGATTGGACGGTTACCTTCGTCAAATCCTGCACGGTTACGACGGATGGCACGTGCCACTGCTTCAACGGCCTTATCTTGACCGATAACTTTAGTTTGCAAACGGTGGCCCATATCTTTCAAACGTTCGATATCAGTTGCTCCCATTTGCGATACTGGGATACCAGTCATACGTTCTACAGATTCAGCCACATCGTTAACAGTTGCAGTGACTTTAAGGTCTGCTGTGTGGTTAGCAATTTTCTTTTCAAGTTCTTCAATACGAACCTTAGCGTTTAGAGCTGCTTCGTAGTCTTCTTTGGCAGCTGCAGCTTCTTGTTTAGCTTTTTCTTCTTCAATTTCATGTTCAACAGCATTCACATCAGTCACTGGGTGTTGAGCAGCCAAGTGAGCAGCTGTTACATCGACAAGGTCGATAGCCTTATCTGGCAAGCTACGTTGTGGAATGTATTGTACAGAGAAATCTACCGCTGCCTTCAAAACATCATCTGGCAAGATAACATTGTGGTGTTTTTCATAAAGATCACGGATACCTTGGAGAATCTTGAAAGTATCTTCAGCAGAAGGAGCATTGACCTTAACTTCGTTGAAACGACGGGCTAGGGCAGCGTTCTTCAAGATAGTGTTACGGTATTCATCTTGAGTTGTTGCACCAATCACTGTCAATTCACCACGTGAAAGAGCTGGTTTCAAGATATCAGCAAGACCTTTAGACCCTTGACCATCGCCAGTGCTTCCGGCACCAAGAATTTGGTGGATTTCATCGAAGAAGAGGATAATGTTTCCAGCTTCTTTGACTTCGTTTACCAAGTTTTGAATGTTTTCTTCAAAGCTACCACGGTATTGAGTACCAGCTTCAAGTCCAGAAATATCAATTGAAATGATTTCTTTATTCTTGATAGCAGCTGGGACATCACCATTGACGATGGCTTGAGCCAAACCTTCAACTACGGCTGTTTTACCAACCCCAGCATCCCCTACAAGGACTGGGTTATTCTTTGTACGACGAGCCAAGAT
Organism: Streptococcus sp. 27098_8_74; assembly: GCF_041431705.1. Lineage (NCBI taxonomy): Bacteria > Bacillati > Bacillota > Bacilli > Lactobacillales > Streptococcaceae > Streptococcus > Streptococcus sp. 27098_8_74. Next base: position 30,143 of record NZ_JAPVYF010000001.1, on the reverse strand, counting down.
TTCGCAAGCTTCTTGGATTTCTTTGTTACGTCCGATAACAGGATCCAATTTACCTTCGCGAGCTTCTTCAGTCAAGTTACGACCAAGTTTAGCAAGAATACCATCTTGTTTAGGTCCTTTACCTTGTTGTTGAGTTGGGTTCACTGCTTCACCTTCATTACCAGGCAATTGACCTGTTTGACGGTAAATCGCAAATTCTTCAGGTGTCACTTCACGGCCGTTAATCATGTAGCGACGGTTTTCTGAACGGTAACCACCCATATTACCCATCAATTGATTGAAAAGATCGTCCATATTGTTAAAGTTGTTGTTCATATAATTACCTCGTTTTGTGTTTTCTTGTGAAATTTTTTAAGTGTTATTTTTATGTTAATGTGTTTTTTGACTTTTACTGACCAAAACCCTAAAAATTTTTAGTAGCTTCAACTACTCTCCTAATAATTTCAGGTTTTGCTCTTGGTAGGAGACTGAGAACTTTCACAGTCTTAAATAAATTGTCATTTAGCATAAGAGCCACCTTCTTTCTGTGAATCTCTCAATATAGCTAACTTCCAAGCCTCTTTCAGAAAGAAACTTGTAGATTAAGGAAACCTTTTTCCTTATAGCTTTATCATATACCTTTCATCTGCTTGGGTCAAGAATTTAGTTTTGACTTTTACTGACCTTTTTAATGAAAATTTAAGCAGACAAGCTGCAATCTTTTCATATCGATATATGGACTGTTTTGACAGCCTTCATAAGGATTTCATTTCCTTATGTTTATATTGTACAACATTGGTCAGTATTAGTCAATATCTTTTTTGACTTTTTTTGACCTTTGTCATAAACTTTTTTGCAGTCAAACCAAAATAACTTTATGACAAGTATTTAGGCAAGCACTGCAAGATTTATATTTATAAGGAAGCTAAATCCTTATGCGACTATCATACACCATTAGTCAGTAAAGGTCAATGGCTTTGTTTGATCTTTTTTGACCTTTTTGAAAATAATTTACGGAAAGTAAAAAAGCCTACCAAAGGTAGACCTAATAATGATCTTTGAAAGAGAGAAAGGCGACACTTTTACCATCAATCATATAAATCAAACGATTTTCAGCATCAATTCGCCGAGACCAAGCTCCTTGAAAGTCATACTTCAAGGGTTCTGGTTTCCCAATACCTGAAAAAGGATCCCGTTGAATGTCTTTAATCAGCTTATTGATTCGCTTAAGTGTCTTCCTATCCTGATTTTGCCAATAACAATAATCCATCCATGCATCTTCAGTGAAAGTGAGTAACATTTTCTACTCCTTTAGTGCATGCTCTTGAGTCTCTCCGGAACGCACCTGAGCCATTCCCCTTAAAACCTTGTCTGAAAGTTCTTTATTTTGAACAATACGCAATGTTTCTTGAATACTATCCCACTCACTCTTTGAGACCACTACAATATCTTCATCGGGATTTTTATTGACTACAGCTAGAGGTTCAAATTCATCATTAACCTTTTTCATATAATCCTTCAAATGATTTCGAAACGTTGAATAGACGACTGCTTCCATTAGCATACCTCATTTTCCTCTTTTCTTTTATTATATACCAAGAGTATAAACTTGTACAAGTTCCTGACAAGTTTATACTTTCTATAACATTTATTCGAAAAATTGTAAAATATAGTGCAACAAAAAAACTCATAGCTTTTCATTGGTGTAAACTGTAAGTAACCACACAAACAGAACCCGAGGAAACACTATGAGCTACTCCCATCTTACCATAACCGAGCGAATAAAGATAGAAGCCTATTTGGAATTAGGTTTGAAACCTTGCCAAATTGCCAACAAACTTGGCGTACATAGATCCACCATCTCAAGAGAGTTAAGACGATGCCAAAATGGCTATTCCGCAGCCTTAGCACAGGAACAGTACGACCACAGGGCTAAACAAAAAGGTCGGAAGTCTTGTTTGACACCAGAGTTGAAAAAGGAAATTGAGGACGGTTTAAAATCCTCTTGGTCGCCTGAACAGATTTGTGGCCGCTATCAGCTTGAACAAAAGCCAATGGTAGCTTTTAAAACCATCTATAACTGGCTCTACGCCGGTTTGATTGATCTGGATTTAAGCGTCCTGCGTCGTAAAGGAAAGACTCGACAACCCAAAGAAACACGTGGGACATTTAGGATTGGCACATCAATTGCCAAACGTCCTAAAGAGGTCAGGAATCGTGAGACTTTTGGCCACTGGGAGCTTGATACTGTGGTGTCTTCCAGAGGCAAAAGCAAGGGCTGTTTAGCGACCTTTCTGGAGCGAAAAACGCGCTTTTACTTAGCTTTCAAGATACCAGACAGAACAGCCAAATCCATGTTTTTAGCCATCAAACAACTTTGTAAGCTATTTCCAAAAGAGGCTCTTAAAACCTTCACTTCAGACAGGGGAAAAGAGTTTGCCTGCTATCCTCTGGTAGAGAACTTAGGAATTTCCTTTTTCTTTGCGGGCGCCTATTCATCCTGGCAGAGAGGAAGCAATGAAAACGCAAATGGCTTACTAAGAGAATATTTCCCAAAGAAAACAGATTTAGCCGCTATCTCTGAGGAGGCTTTGAACAAAGCCTTATATGATATCAATCACAGACCGCGAAAATGTTTAGCTTACAGAACTGCTTGTGAAGCTCTAGAGGATGAGTTCGAGTAAATGTTGCACTTATTCTTGCAATTTATCATTCGAAAAAGATTTAAAAAGCATACCAGAGGTAGACCTTCTATAAAACTATTTTACTCTAATCGGTACACGTCCAAAGTTTTGTTCGCAAAGCTCGGGGTTACCTAATTGATAAACATTATCCGCTTGTTGTGTAAGCATATCCCAAGGTTCCCTTCCAATCCGAGCCACTATATCTACAGACTTTTTCACAGATTTGAGATGAAACTGCCCTTTTTGAGAAAATCCAAGGACATGAACAGCCTGGGGTAAAGGATTATCCACAGCTCCGACTAGGATATAGGTCAAAATACGACGTACCCGTGCTTTTGTATAGCGTTTGGTTGCTACCTTATCCACCAATTCCTCCACAGAAGAGGCCTCACGGATAGCAGCTTTTAAACGACTGGCAATCTCTTCATTCACCTGAAAAACACTGGTCAAATCAGGGTGTGTAAGAATCTGATAAACCAGCAATTGGAAATAATTATCCCAAGAGACCTGTGGAGAAGTCTGAAAAAGCTTGCTATTGGGCATGAACTTATCCACAAAATCACTATCTTGCTTGTGGAGACGTAGGCTGGTCGCTGAGGCGAAAGATACTTCCTTGTCTGAGGAATGATAGCCGGCCCCTTGTCTCTGAATAGGATTCAACTTAATGCCCTTACCAGCACAAGCTTTGGCATAGGCTAAGCCCAGGATATGATTGGGTGTATTGCCAGTAAAGGCTACACCAGCAAACTTTTCCCACATTTTTTGTGTCTTCTGTGGATATGATAGGTCACTCGGTAAATTTTCCACAAAAGCTTCCATTTCCTCAGACTTTTCAGTATAGACATTTGCTATAGCCTGGTAGTCTAAGACTTCTTCCGTGCCAAAAGTAAGGCTATCAACTCCCAGTCGGGACAAGATATCAACGGCCCCAGCAGCAAAATAATCGGCAGACTGGACTGACGTCAAGAAAGGCAACTCAACCACGAGGTCTGCCCCATTTTCCAAAGCCATCTGAGTCCTAATCCACTTATCCACAATAGCTGGCTCACCTCGCTGGACAAAATTCCCGGACATGGCAACGATTTTTACGCCTTCAGCCTGATCCAAGAGATACTTGTGGCCGTTATGAAAAGGATTGAACTCAGCAATAATACCTGTAACTGTCATAGGCTCTTACTTTTGGGCCACAAAGAACCAACGTGCACTAGTTTCTGTCGGTTCCTTATCCTCAAAATCGGCGTAAAGCTTGAAGGATTTGAGGCCAGCCTGCTCCAGCAAGATATCATAAGTCAAGACCTCATAGGTGCGTTCCTCATGCACCTCATCATGACGGCTAAAGCTTCCATCTTCCTCTTGGACAAAGAAAGTTAATTCATGGACAATAGAATGCGGAGCCGCATCCTCATAGGTATCCCAGAGCATAGCAAAGTCTTCTGCATTTTCATGGTAGGAATAGCCAGGGAAAACCTCATCCGTCTGATAGGTTGAGTGCACATCAAAGATAAAGACGCCATCTTCATTCAGTGCATTATAAACCTCTTTGAAGACATCCCCAACCTCTACTTCGTCCTGCATATAGCAGATAGAATCTGAGTAACAAGTCACAAAGTCGTACTTACCAGCTTGCGATAAATTCAACATGTTGCCTTCAATAAAGTCAATTTTCTGTTTGGCGGAAGCCGCACGCTTCTCCGCAATCTTCAACATATCAGCACTCAAATCGAGTCCAGTTACATCAAAACCAGCTTGAGAAAAACGTACAGATTGAATCCCAGTTCCACAAGCCAATTCAAGCAATTTCTTTTTATCCTTAGTCTTTGGCAAATGACGAAGCGAAAAATCCGTCCACAAATCGTAAAGACTATCATCCATAACAGCGTCGTAGACCGCCGCAAAAGTTTCATAAGTAGCCATAATGATGATACCAAGTCCGTCCGTAATCGGAATGAAAATTAGGGGGAGTGAGACAGAACGAGTTTTTTTTTAAAATCGTTCGTTGTCTCACCCCCGCAAGGCTGATTAGGTACTCTTCCGAGCTTAAAAAGCGAATGAAGAGTCCAATCAGCTACTGCGCCAAATAATAAATTTTAATATTGATTATTTGACATAGAACTATCTATTTTCCGACGATTACAGGACGGGTTCAAATCCTTTCTAAGATACAAAGAGCGTTAAAAGCAAAAAAATAGGAAACATTCTGTCATATCGCTAGATACAAAGGAAGTTTTTCTTTTTCTCACAGCTTTTAGCTCGTGTTCAGTTAACAAACCAACCAAACACAAGACTCTATCCTTCCTATTAAATCTTTAGTTTAAGCAACAAAACCCAGTTGTCGCCAACTGAGTCCAATTTCTTATGCCAAATAAGCTGACACATCCACCATTGGTGCTTCATGCCAGAGTTTTTCGAGGTTATAGTGTGCACGTTCATCTTCTGTAAAGATGTGAACAACAACATCGTTAAGATCCAAAAGAATCCAACCACCCTTGTTGTCACCTTCCATGTGACTAGCATCAAGGCCAGCTTCTTTCACTTTCTCACGGATGTTGTCGGCAATAGCTTCCAACTGACGGCTGTTCATTGCACTCAAAATAACAAAGTAATCTGTTAGACTTGTAAGGCCGTACAAATCAAGGGCAACAATGTCTTCAGCTCGCTTTTCATCAGCAGCTTTGACAACCAATTCAAGTAATTCTTCTTTCATTTAATCCTCTTTCATTAAAAAATCGTTTTGTAATCTAAGACATCTGCAAAACGTTCATCCCAAATGTTCTCGTAAAATTCATTAATCGTTTCTGCTGGAATGTCGTCTCCATCAAAGGTTGTAACAGTACCTTCGGGAACGACTAACTTGTAGCCATGTTCGAAAGCAACTTTAACGGATGTATCAACACAATACTCCGTCTGCATACCGCATAAGACTAGTTTCTCAATTCCTTGTTGATCCAAGTATTCCTTTAATCCAGTCTCTTTAAACATGCTATTGTATCGCTTCTGAAAAACCTTTTCATCAGACTGTCTCTTTAATAGTGGCGATAATTTCCAATCTTCCGAGGTTAGAGCCTCTTCCGTTTCAATATGCTGAATATAGATAATTTCAATCTGCTGTTTTCTAGCCTGATCTTGTAAATAAGAGATTTTCTCTAACAGCTTTTGTGTTTCAAAACCTGTTTCCACTAAGATATTTTGTACATCAATAATAATAAAAGCTGTTTTCACTTACTAATCCTCTTTTAAGTAATGCACAAAAGCATTATAGGTTTCCAAGGTTTGTGGGAAAATCGGCAAGGCCTGGTGGGCCAAGTGTTCTACCGTATGGACGGTTTCAAAAGCAACTGCCTTATCCAAGGATTGCTCAGCTACTTGTCTAGCTTCCTCTACCAAAGGGAAATTACGGTTATGCTCAATATAATCAGCCACATAGACAATCTTGTCTAGGGTCGACATGTCATGGCTTCCGACGGTATGGATTTCAATACTGCGTAGAATCTCAGAATCAGTTAAACCCAAATCTTCTTGAATTTTGTAAATCCCGACCATACCATGCCAGACATTATTTCCCCATTTTTTCAATTCAGGGTCGAGCTCATACTTATCGATTAGCTCTAAGAATTCCTGATCCGGAAGCTCCTTGGCATAATCATGAAGGAGGCCAGCCAAACCAGCTTTTTCAGTATCGTAACCATACTTTTCAGCAAGAGCAACAGCAGCTCGCTCAACACCCAAAACATGATTGAAGCGTTTAGGACTCATGACCGCTCGAACTTTTTCAAGGAGTTCTTCACGAGAATAGTCTAGATATTTTTCATAGGTCATTTATAGAGCCCCGCTTTCTTGATGTAGGCAAGTACAGACTGGGGCACCATAAAGTTAGGTGTACGATCCTTCTTAATGTAGGCTCTGACTATACTCGAACTAATATCCATAAGGGGCACATCCACCCAGATAACGGGATATGAGGTTCCAGCCTTATACTTAGGACGCTGAACACCAACAAATTGGACCATCTCAATTAGTTCATCAATACGATGCCATTTTGGTAGGTATTCGACCATATCCGCTCCAATAATAAAGTAATAATCCGTATCAGGATTGGCCTCTGTCAAAAGCTTCATGGTGTCATAAGTATAGCTGATTCCCTTACGTTCCAACTCGATGGTTTCGATGTCCAATCCTTCAATGCCGTTAATAGCCAACATAAGCATATTAAGGCGGTGTTTTTCATCAATAGTCTCTTTTTTATCGACATGAGGTGGCTCATATTCAGGCATGAGAAGAACTTCATCGAGACCTAACTGCTGACGCACCTGGTCCGCAACAACCAAGTGAGCATTGTGAACAGGGTTGAAATTTCCACCTAAAATTCCCACCTGCTTACGGCCAGTATCTTTGATTTCTTCTTCTAGTTGAACCTTTGTAAATGGGGTTACGAGATCCAGTGCCATGTACGCCTCCTCTTTTTCAAGCATTATACAACTGACTTAAGGCTAGCTGATGCTTCAAAAGTGTTCCTATACCTTAGTTTATCCTTCACCAAGCAAAGTCAGCAACTATTTTTGGATAGCTTTGACCTTTGGTGACAACTTACGATTTTCTTTTTTAGCTGACTCTTTATAGAGAATCAAGATACGTCCAATCTTAAGAACTGTATCACAGCCAATTTCTTCTTCCAAGATTTCAGCAACCTCATGAATATCTTCCATAGTGTTTTGGAGTAGGGTTACTTTGATCAATTCACGGGCATCAAGGGCGTTGCGAACGCTAGTTTTGATATGGTCGTTAAGACCGTTTTTCCCGATTTGTACAATAGGTTTAAGTGTGTGTGCTTCCGATTTGAGGAAGGCACGTTGTTTTGATGTTAATGACATGTTTATTCCTTTTAACTACTTAATTAAGTTTAAATAATCGCTTTTCGTACGGCAACGCCAACACCTTCTGGTGCCCAAGCAGCAACGATGGTTGGTTGGTCAGCTTTTCCTTGGACACGGATCCATCCTAATCCTGAGAAGACAATGTCTGTCTTATCTTTAACAGTAAATTCATGACGAACAAGTTTTGGAAAATCAGCCAATTCCTTTGGTCCAGGAGGCATGAGAAGACTTCCAACATGCTTATCATAGAAGGCATCTGCGCCTTCAAGTTTGGTACGATGTAGCTTCAAGTTATTATCAAAGAAGGCTGTAAAACCTTGCTTATTCCCATCAATAAAGTCAAAACGTCCAAGACCGCCTAGGAGTAAGCTTTGTCCTGCATTTAACTGGTAAGTTTTTGGCTTAATTTCCTTCTTAGGACTAACGTACTTGAGATCCTTCGCTGACAGATAGTGTGCCATCTGGTGTCGGTGAATAATTCCTGGTGTATCAAAAATATAGCTACCGTCATCCAATGGGATTTCAATCTTATCAAGGGTCGTTCCTGGAAAACGAGAGGTTGTAATAACATCTTTATCACCAGTAATTTCTTTGATGATGGCATTGATTAAGGTTGATTTACCAACATTCGTAACACCAACAACATAGACATCACGACCCTTACGGAGTTTTTCAATACGTTGAATCAACTCTTTAATGGCGTGGTGATTTTGGGCAGACGTCAACATGACATCCACGGGACGCATCCCTTCTTCGTGGGCACGTTCTGTCAACCATTGGGTTACCTTACCATCTTTTACTGATTTAGGTAGGATATCCTTTTTATTTCCAACCAAGAGCACATCATTACCCGAAACAAAGCGTGATAAGCCTGGTATGATTGATCCATTAAAATCAAAAATATCAACGACATTGACAACGAGGGCATCACTATCACCAACTTCATGAAGCAATTTTAAAAATTCATCATCTGTGATGTGGACATCCACAATCTCATTGTAATGACGAAGACGGAAACAGCGTTGGCAGTATAACTCACCTGTTTCTTCGGCCTTTTTAATAGAGCTAGCAGGTGTGAAACCTGCTTTTTCTTTATCTTCTGTTTGAATTTGGGCTCCACACCCAATACAAAATAATTCTTCCATTAAATTCCTTTGTTGAAGGTCATTGGACCATATGCTTTTTCAATCTTTTTCCACATGCGACGTTCACGCCAACGGTTAAACTTGGTTACCCAAGCATCTGATTTCACCAAAGGCTTGACCAAAATCGAGCGAATTCCAGCTCTGTGGCTAGCTCTGATGTCAGTCATTAGCTGGTCTCCCACCATAACGACCTCATCTCGATTAAAGTGGTAACGCTCAATCGCTTCATTAATGCCTTTAGTGAAAGGCTTCATGGCACGACTCACGAAATCCACATGGAAATTGGCAACCGCACGTTCAACACGTTCATATTTATTGTTAGAGACCACAACTACCGGAATATCAGCCTCTGTCATCTCATCCAACCAAGCACGTAGCTCAGGAGTCCCATCAGGGTTGTTCCAAGCAATCAAGGTATTGTCCAAATCGACCAAGACGGCACGAATACCGTGTTCACGTAGTTGGTCAGGTTTCAAATCATAAACAGCCTCCACCATAAAATGGGGCCTATAATCGTCTATAGTCATTTTCTCTCCAAAATGTTAGTTTACCTCTTATTCTACCATATTTTTAAGGTTTATGTGTGGGACTTAAGTCCTATTTTTTAAGAACATCCTTTACAGAACAATAAAGAAAAGAGCCACAATCACTCAGGCTCCATTCTTATCTTTGAATTTTTTCTTGTTTTTTAAGGGCAACTAAATTCTTAAGCGATATGATGATAACAGCAAGAACAATTAAAATCATCCCAACCACATCAATGGCAAAGAAGCGGTCCCCCATAATTAATACGGTCAAAATGACCGATGCTACGGGTTCTACCGAAGCCAAGAGACTCCCTTTGACAGCTCCAACCATGATCGTCCCCTTAAGGAAAACAGTGTAGGCAAAGACTGTCCCAATGAAGACCAAACCAAAAAGCGCTAAGAGATTTCCGCCAGTCAAAGGAAGCTTATACTTCCAGGCTTGGATAACAATCGGAAAGATTAAACCACCGAGCAACAGGCCTAAACCAATGACAATCAAACTACCCCATTTTTCAATAGCCTTAGCAGGCAGTAAGATATAAAGTGCATAGGTCACCGCCGAAAAGAGACCCCAGAACAAGCCCAGAGGTGTAATCGCCAGCTCCCTTATCTGACCATGCGTTGCGATGGTAAAGGTTCCCACAATAGCCATGATAATCGCCACTAGCTCTGCTGCTGTTGGGAACCTACGATATTTTGCACATACAAAAGCCAGGATGATAACTGGGGTGACATACTGCAAGACCGTCGCTGTCCCAGCATTAGTGTATTGAATAGCACTAAGATAGGCGTACTGATTTAGTACCAGACCAAAGAGAGCAAATAAGGCGATACTTACTAAGGTTTTTCTATCTTTAATAGCTTGTACTAATTTGTCTCGCTGCCTAAAAAAGACCGAAGCCGTTAGTAAAATACCAGACAGAAGCAAACGTAAACTCGTCAAAAGATTGACATTAACACCATGAGCCATTAGGTATTGACCAGAAACTCCTGAAAATCCCCAGGCAATTCCTGCAGTTATGACCATCAGACTACCTTTTAGCGTCTTTGACATAGTCGCCTCCCAAATCTATTTGTTTCTGTTATTGTAACACAAAAAGGTCGAAACAAAACGGTTTCGACCTTTATCTATTCATTCGACATTTATAAACTTATTCTGGTTGAACCAAGATTTTAATTTGAGATTTATCTTGGGTTAATTCAACAAAACCTTCTTCAACGATATTCTCCAATTTAATTTTCTTAGTAACCAATTTATCAGCAGGGAAGTAGCCTTGTTCCATCAATTCCAAAACTTTAGGGAAGATGTGACGGTAGGCAATAATTCCTTTGAGAGATTTTTCTTGGATGGCGAATTCATTTGGATTGATGCTGGCTTCACGTTCCCAGATAGATACGACCATACATTCCCCAGCTTTATGAACAGCTGCAAGGGCTTGGCCTAAAACAACCGGAACCCCAGTAACTTCGTAAGAAACATCTGCTCCACCTCCTGTCAAACGATGGATAGCCTCTACGACTGTTTCCCCTTCTTCTGGGCGAACAACAATTGCTCCCAATTCTTCTGCTTTCGCTTGACGTTCAGGAGACAATTCAACCGCATAGATTTTTGATGCGCCTGCTGCACGAAGGGCTTCAACGATCAAAAGACCAATTGGACCCAAGCCAAAGATAACAGCTGTATCCCCAGCTTTCAAAGCAGATTGACGGACTGCATACACAGCTACAGCAGCAGGTTCTGTAAGAGCAGCTTGTTCATAGCTCAAGCTATCTGGAATCACATGGACAAGATCACCATCAAGGACACAGTATTTCGCAAAACCACCATCTGCAGCGAGGCCGACGAAGTTCAAGTTTGGATCAAGGTTATAATCACCAATCAAGTTGTGCTCTGCAAGAATTGGTTCGATGGTTACACGATCGCCAACTTTGACACGAGTCACATCACTTCCGACTTCTACAATCTCACCAGAGAATTCATGTCCCAAAGTAACCGGTGCTTTTTGACCAGAATACACATGTTCTTCTGTTGGAATGAAGATTGGTCCATCCAAATATTCATGCAAATCTGTACCACAGATTCCTGTGAACTTGACTGCCACTTTTACTTGATGAGGCTGTACTTCAGGTACTTCCACTTCTTCGATACGAACGTCTTTCGCTGCATGCCAGCGAGCTGCTTTCATAGTAGCCATATGATGATCTCCTTGTTTTCACAATTTTTGGTTTTCTTTTCAGGAAACATTATACATCAAATTGTAAACGTTTTCTTTTTACTTGTCAAGGAAAAACTGGACAAAAGAGATTAGGGAAGCACCCCATAAGATACTTCCCTAATCTCAACTTGATTTGTGTTATTTCTTTTTGATTCGAGACACCTCTAGCCACCAACCGACAATCCAGCCAAGGACTAAAAGATAATTTTCAAGAGCTCCTATGGCGTTGACTGAGTGATGATATTGAAGATAGCTAAGGAAATGATTGGTCCCAATCCCGAGGCCTCCAATAATCAAAGCTATCAGTACAGCTCTCAAATAAAACCAATCGTATTTGAGATTAACGGAAATCAGGATGACAAGGACTGCCACATTCCAGATACCAATCTCCCTCTGCCAGCCAACTGAAATACCGTACCCCGAATGACTTCCCATATAAGTTGGGAAGAACAGCTGAAAAATAATAGCACCAGTCATGGCGAGAATGACGAGGATAAATAGGACTCTTAAGAATTTGTTCATGGGGTTGCTCCTAAACTCTTTTTTTAATGTTCCCAACTAGTCTAACACAAATATTGCAGATAAAAAACCAACCTTTCGGCTGGTTCTTTATCTATTATTCTTCTTTCAACTTCGCCAATTCTTGGGCAAGTAACTTGAGGGCTACTTGTGGGTTGGCTTGACCTTTGGTTGCTTTCATGAGGAAGCCTGTGAAGGCCTTGTCAGCGTTACGTTTACCTGACTTGAAGTCGGCTACGGCTACTTCATTGTCTGCAAAGACTTGGTGGATGATTGGGATCAAGACTTCAGGGTCTGAAATCTGTACCAATCCAGCTTTTTCGACGTATTCACGCGCACCTCCACCGTTTTTCGCCAAATGAACGAAGACTTTCTTAGCAATCTTAGAAGAGATGGTTCCATCTTCGATGATGGCAATCATTTCTACCAAGTTTTCTGGTGTCAACTTGATTTCTTCAAGCGTTTTACCTTCTGCGTTCAAGAATTGAGCGACTTCACCTTGGAGCCAGTTAGACACTTGTTTAGCGTCTCCGCCAAGGGCTACGGCTGCTTCAAAGAAGTCAGATGTGACCTTAGTAGCTGTCAATTGGTTGGCATCATAGTCAGACAAGCCAAGCTCTGCCACATAGCGAGCACGGCGGTCTTTTGGAAACTCAGGCAATGATGTACGCATTTCCTCAATCCAGTCATCTGAGATTTCAAATAATGGTAGGTCTGGTTCTGGGAAGTAACGGTAATCCGCTGCCCCTTCTTTGACACGCATAAGGATAGTGCTCTTGTTGGCCTCATCATAACGGCGTGTTTCTTGACGAATGACACCACCTGAACGCAAAATTTTTGCTTGACGCTCCACTTCGTATTCAAGACCTTTACGCACGTTTGAGAAAGAGTTCAAGTTCTTCAACTCCGTCTTGGTACCAAATTCCTCTTGACCGTAGGGGCGAAGGGAAATGTTGGCATCGACCCGCATCGATCCTTCTTCCATCTTGACGTCAGAAATACCTGTGTATTGGATGACTTCTTTCAAAGCTGTCAAATAAGCATAGGCTTCTTCCGGAGAACGCATATCTGCTTCAGATACAATCTCGATCAATGGAACCCCTTGACGGTTGAGGTCTACATAAGAGAAACCGTCTGTTCCGTGGGTGTTCTTACCGGCATCTTCTTCCAAGTGGGCACGTTCAATCCCGATTTTCTTAGTTGAGCCATCTTCCAATTGCACTTCAATCCAACCGTTGTAACCGATTGGTTCGTCAAATTGCGAAATCTGGTAGGCCTTTGGATTATCAGGGTAGAAATAGTTCTTACGGTCAAAGTGCATGTGCTGATGAATATCCATATTCAGGGCCAAAGCAGCCTTGATACCAGCGTCCACAACACCCTTGTTCAAGACAGGAAGCACCCCTGGGAAAGACCAGTCAATCACATTGGTATTGGCATTTTGCTCGTTCCCAAAATGAGCAGAGGTTGGTGAGAAAATTTTTGAGTTTGTATTCAATTCAACGTGGACTTCAAGTCCGATGACTGTTTCAAAGTTCATTAATTGTCACCTCCGAAAATAAGGGGTTGTTGCTTGTGATAGTCCGTTGTTGCTTCAAAAGCAGCTGCAGCTTGGTAGATGGTTTCTTCCGAATACTTAGGACCAATCAACTGCAAACCAACTGGAAGTCCTTGCGCAAAACCAGCAGGAATCGAAATCCCTGGAAGACCTGCCAAGTTAACTGGAATGGTCAACAAGTCCGCCAAGTACATGGCAACCGGATCATGGTTAAGCGAATCCAAATCAAAGGCCACGCTTGGAGCTGTTGGACCAAGGATGAGGTCGTAATCCGCAAAGACTTTTTCAAAATCTTGGATAATAAGACTACGGACTTGACCAGCTTTCTTGTAGTAAGCATCGTAGTAACCAGATGACAAACTAAAGGTTCCAAGCATGATACGGCGTTTGACTTCATCACCAAAGCCTTGGCTACGAGTGTTCACATAGATGTCATCCAAATTCTTGGCATCTTCCGCACGGAAACCATAACGAATACCATCGAAACGTTGCAAGTTTGATGAAGCTTCAGATGAAGCAATGATGTAATAAACGGCAACCCCGTATTTAGAATGAGGCAGGCTGACTTCTTCGACAGTTGCTCCCAATTTCTCAAAGTGCTTCGCCGCATTAAGGATAGTTTCTTTGACTTCTGGGTCAATTCCTTCACCGAGGTATTCCTTAGGAAGGGCAATCTTCATGCCCTTGATGTCTTGACCAATCTTAGAAGTAAAATCGGCTACGCGTACTGGCGCTGAAGTTGAATCTTTGGCATCTTCACTGGCAATGACATTGAGCAATTGGGCATTTTCCTTAACGGTTTGTGAGAAGGTACCAATTTGGTCAAGTGAGCTACCAAAGGCAATAAGACCGAAACGTGAAACAGTTCCATAAGTTGGTTTGAGACCAACAATCCCGTTGAAGGCAGCTGGTTGGCGGATAGAACCACCGGTATCAGAACCAAGAGACAAACGAACTTGCCCTGAAGCGACAGAAGCTGCTGAACCACTAGAAGATCCACCAGGCACCTTGCTGTGGTCCCAAGCATTTTTAGTCGCCCCATAGTAAGATGTTTCACCAGATCCACCCATAGCAAATTCATCCATGTTGGTCTTACCGATGACAATCATATCTTTGGCTTTTGCATTGGCAACAGCTGTCGCATCAAAGATAGGCTCGTAGTTGTAGAGCATTTTTGATGCCGCAGTCGTCAAGATACCATCTGTTGAGATATTGTCTTTGACAGCGAGTGGAATCCCTGACAGGAGGTTATCTTTATCGATTCCTTTTTCGTCAATAGCCTTAGCTTGGGCAAGTGCTGCTTCTTCAGCCACCGTCACAAAGGCATTGACTGCTTCTTCACGCGCCTTGATATCCTCAAGTGTCGCTTGGGTCAATTCGGTTGCTGAAATTTCCTTAGAGACAAGGAGGTCGTGTAACTCTTCAATGGTTTTATGGTTGAATGACATTAGGCATCTCCTCCATCTTCTAGGATAGCTGGTACCTTAATGTAATAGCTATCTTTTTCAGGTACATTTTTAAACAAGCGGTCACGGTCTGTCCCTTTTTCAGCAACATCCGGACGCAATACGGTCTTACGATCAGCCATAGTCGTTGTTGGGGCCACACCGGTTGTGTCCACTTCTTCCAACAATTCCACCATGTCGACAATTTTAGACAAGGTTGTCGCAAACTCAGCTGTCTCTTCTGGAGAGAATTTCAATTTTGAAAGATTGGCAACGTGGGTTACCTCTTCTTGCGTAATTTTCATCTTGCTTCCTTTCGTGAAATGATGATTTTTCAATACGTTCTATTTTACCATAATTAGGCCTATTTTGCTTGGAGGATAAAAAAACTGTAGTAACTTTTTTGTCACTACAGTTTACAGAGATAGAGCTTTTTCAAAACACTTATCGTATGGCTATCAAGAGCTTTCTCCAAGCCTCTAGGATTTCTGGTTTCAAATACTGTTTTGCCAGGTCATATGAGACTTGGTGCATAGACTCAAGATCACTTTCTAAGGCAAATACAATTTTGTCTGCCATCTGAGAAACAAGTAGGTTCTCATCCATAGTTTCGCTATAAGGAACCAGAAAGCCGTTTTTACCATCTTTGATGAAGGTTGGATTGCCATAACGGGCGTCAAAACCAACCAAGGCTAGACCTGCTCCCACAGCTTCCATCAGAGTCAAGCCAAAGGTCTCCCACTGAGAGGTGGTGACATAAAGTTCATACTGTGGGTAAACTTCACGTAAATCCGCATGACCCCGAAGTTGGATGAAGTCACCTGCCCCAAGAGCATCAATCAGATCTTGTAGATTCTCTTGCTCGCCACCTTTGCCATAGATGTCATTAGTCGAGAACTCACACCCTATTCTACAGAGGCACCGTTACTTGCGATAACTTCTTTGTACCAGTTAAATGATTTCTTCTTAGAGCGTTTAAGACTACCATTACCATCGTTATCTCGGTCCACATAGATGAAGCCATAACGTTTCTTCATTTCACCAGTTCCAGCAGAAACAAGGTCGATACAGCCCCAGGTTGTGTAGCCCCAAAGCTCTACACCATCTTCATTAATAGCATCACGCATAGCCTTGATGTGGGCTGCCAAGTAGTCGATACGATAATCGTCTTCAACATAGCCATTTTCATCTGGCGTATCCACAGCACCAAGCCCATTTTCAACGATAAACATCGGTTTTTGGTAACGATCCCAAATAGCATTGAGGGTAATACGAAGGCCTAGTGGGTCAATTTGCCAGCCCCACTCTGAAGCTTCCAAATAGGGATTTTTAATAGAGGCAAAGATATTTCCAGCAGTCTCTTCATTAACTTCTGGATCACCTGAAGCCACACGACTTGCATAGTAAGAGAAGGAAATAAAATCAACAGTATGCTCTTTAAGAAGGGCCAAATCTTCTTCCGTCATCTCAAGCTCAATGCCATCACGTTCCCACTGTTTCTTAGCATAATTTGGATACTCTCCACGAGCTTGAACATCAGTAAAGAAATAGCTACTACGGTCTTCTTGAATAGCTGCCCAGTAGTCACGTGGATGGGCTGTATTTGGATAATATTGACCTGCTGCCAACATACAACCGACCTTATTTTCAGGGTCAATCTCATGAGCCAATTTCGTCACCATAGCTGAGGCTACCAACTCATGGTGAGCAGCCTGATATTTAACCTGCTCCTCATTCTCACCCTCTTCAAAGCAGAGTCCTGCTCCCATAAATGGGGCATGAAGAATCATGTTGATTTCATTGAAAGTGAGCCAGTACTTAACCAAACCTTTAAAGCGTGTGAAAAGGGTACGGCAAAGATTTTCATAGAAGCCAAGCATCTTACGATTACGCCATCCTCCATACTCGGTAATCAAGTGCATTGGACAATCAAAGTGTGTGATCGTCACCAAAGGTTCAATGCCATGCTTGTGACATTCCTTGAAGAGGTCCTCGTAAAAGGCAAGCCCAGCTTCATTTGGCTCAGCCTCATCACCCTTAGGAAAAATACGTGACCAAGCAATAGAAAGACGATAAGTCTTAAAGCCCATTTCACCAAAGAGAGCAATATCTTCCTTGTAACGGTGGTACATATCGATACTTTCCTTGGCCGGATAAAAATAACCATCCTCAAAATCAAACATCTTGCGACGTCCAGTGATAATCGAAAGGCGATCCTCACCAATTGGCACCACATCAACATTGGCTAAACCACGCCCATCAGCATCATAGGCACCTTCACATTGGTTAGCTGCTGTCGCACCACCCCACAAAAATCCGTCAGGAAAAGTTAATTTTTTAGTCATTATTCTACCTCCTATATCTTTCGACTTAATATGGTAATAGTATACAATAGCCTGTAATCGTTTTCTTATAGTAAACTACGGAAAACTGATACTATCCTATGATTTTAGACAAAAAAATTGAGAGTAGGGCAGATTCCCACATTCGATAAGAGCTGACTCCCAAACCACTCCTCATTATTACAATTATCAAAAAAAGAGTAAGAACTAACTCTTACTCCACAATTGTTGCTCCAAGAACATTTTTAAAATGTCCAATAGCAAAGTCATGAGCTTCAGGCGTCAAGGAGGCTGTTGCACTCTCTACCACCTCGATATCATAGCCCAAATTATAAGCATCAATAGCCGTATGTAACACACAAATATCTGTTAAAACTCCCGTCAAAACAACTGTCGTCACACGACGCTCACGTAAACGAATATCTAAATCCGTTCCCGAAAAGGCTGAATAGTGTCGCTTGTCCATCCAAAAGACACGATGGTCGTCCTTGATGGTATCATATACACTAGCTAACTTACCATAAAGTTCTCGCCCAGATGTCCCTGCAATGTTGTGAGGTGGAAAGAGTTTAGTCTCAGGATGGAAGGTATCTCCTTCATCATGTCGATCCATGGCAACAAAAATATAATCCCCATTGTCATAGGCTTCTTGAGTTACCTGAGCAATACGATCTTCAATGGCTTGGGCAGGCTTACCAGCCGTCAACTTCCCATCATCTGCCACAAAATCATAAGAGTAATCAATTGATATCAATGCCTTTGTCATGCTACTTTCTCCTTTTAAAAAAGTGGGGCAGGTCCTCCTACCTCACTCTCTTTCAGTATTCTTCTTATTCGTATTCTTTCAATTTGTCGTAGATACCTTCGTTAAGGACTTTAAGATAAGTCCCTTTCATACCGAGTGAACGGCTCTCAATAATACCAGCTGATTCCAACTTACGAAGGGCATTAACGATAACTGAACGCGTAATTCCGATACGGTCAGCAATAACAGATGCTGTCAAGCGACCTTCCAAACCGTCCAACTCGTTCAAGATAGCTGAAACTGCCTTGATTTCTGAGTAAGACAAGGTATTAATAGCCATGTTAATAGCTGTTTGTTTACGAATCGTTTCTTCCAAGTTCTCTGTTTGAAGGTTTAACAACTGCAACCCAACTACCGTAGAGGCAATCTCAACCAAGATAAGATCTTCATCCACAAAATCATGGTCGTTACGCCAAATGATGAAAGAACCAAGACGCATACCACCACCATAGATAGGGGCAATTGTAGTCAAACCATCTGGGAAGTCATCTTTTGATTCCACAGGGAAAATGGTCAAGTCACTGTCAATACCAATGTTTTCTTGAGTGTCATAAACACGGCTGATTCCACGTGTGTATTCTTCTGGAAGTTGTTTAGCTTCAAAAAACTCTTCTACACGATCATTGTTGGTTTTGTACTTCATGGCAAAACCAAGGAGAGCACCACCACCATTAACGATAGCAGCGTTACAATCAATGATATCCGCCAATTGAGCAGCCATGTTGTTGTATGGAAGGTCTCCTTCCAAGCTGTCTACTGAGCGTTGCAAGATAGATGTAATTTTACGTGTTTTAGCCAGCAAATTTGCCATATTTATTGTCTTCACTTTCTATTGTAATCATAATAATATCAAGCCTTGTACTAATCTTCTGCGTCAAGACCTACTAGCCCTACTATTATAGCACACTTAACCCAGAAATTGCAAACAATTGTCTGAAAATTATTTATTATTTTACTATTCATTATATTATGTATATTATGGCATTTTTAGGAAAAACGTTCGGATTTTACTCAAATACATCCCCTTTTTAGAGACAATAAAAACTGGACAAGCCTTTTTGTCCAGTTTTTTAAGAAATTAACGCTTGTAATATGACAAGACTCGTTCGATTTTGTTACCGAGATCAGCCAACTCTTCAACACGAGGAAGGTAGACAATACGGAAGTGATCTGGTTCATTCCAGTTAAAGCCTTTACCTGGAACTAGGAGAACCTTCTCCTTCTTCAAGAGACGAAGACAGAATTCTTCATCATCTTCAATATCATACATGTTACGGTCAATCTTAGGGAAGATGTAAAGCCCTGCATCTGGCTTAACAGCTGATAGTCCTGGAATAGCGTTTACGGTATTCGTGATAAACTCACGTTGTTCATAGATACGACCACCAGGAATCAAGAGTTCATCCACGGATTGGTAGCCACCAAGTGAAGTCTGAATAACGTGCTGAGAGAGCACGTTGGCACAGAGACGCATGTTGGCCAACATATTAAGCCCTTCAATATAGCCTTTGACATTCTTTTTAGGTCCAGAGAGAACCATCCAACCTACACGGAAACCACAGATACGGTGAGACTTAGAAAGACCATTCATAGACACACAGAAAACATCTGGTGCAAGGCTCGCAATCGCAGTATGCTTTTTACCATCCATAACCAAGCGGTCATAAATCTCATCCGCAAAGATAATCAAATCATTTTGTCGAGCAATATCCACAATCTGTTCAAGGACATCCTTAGGATAGAGTGAACCTGTAGGATTATTAGGATTGATGACTACAATTGCCTTAGTATTTGACGTAATTTTTGATTTGATATCATCAATATCTGGATACCAGTTAGATTTTTCATCACAAACATAGTGTACGGCATTACCGCCTGCTAGACTGACACAAGCTGTCCAAAGAGGATAGTCTGGCATTGGGACCAAGACCTCATCTCCATCATCAAGCAAGGCCTGCATAGACATGGAAATCATTTCTGAGACACCATTACCAATATAAATATCATCAATATCTACATTTGGGAATCCCTTTAGCTGGCAATACTGCATAATCGCCTTACGAGCTGAGAAAATCCCCTTACTATCCGAATACCCTTCACTGTTACGAACATTCATAATTAAATCACGAATGACTTCATCCGGTGCTGTAAAGCCAAATTCCGCAGGATTTCCTGTATTAAGACGAAGAATCTTTTCACCATTGGCAATCATACGGTTGGCTTCATCCAAAACTGGTCCACGAATATCATAGGCAACGTGATCCAACTTTGATGATTTATCAAATGTTTTCATAAGTTAATCCTTTCAAAAGATACTAAAAGTAGATACATCTAGCAGAAAATAAGAAAATTCAACACCTGATGGGGATTTCCACTTTTATTGACACCAACTTTAGGCTTGGCCATTTGGTATCATTTCTGAAGACTTGTCTTCCTCTTTTTTAATTATCATGTTTCTTACGAAGCTAATAACAGATTGTATTATACCTCTTTTTCAAGCAATCTTCAATTTTTAGATAATACTGAAATCTTCACATTACTAAGAGCGTCCTAAAGTAAGCAGTCAAAAAAAGATTTCAGAAAATCTATAACAACGCTTTCATTTTTTAGATTAAAGGAGTATAATAAAGCTAAAGATAGGAGGTAGAGCTTATGTCTCAACAATATGAACGTATTATGGTAGCTGTCGACGGTTCTTACGAATCAGAACTGGCCTTTATTAAAGGTGTGCACGTTGCAAAACGTAATAATGCTCAGTTACTATTGGTACACGTTATCGATACACGCGCCCTTCAAAGCGTTGCGACTTTCGACTCTTACATCTATGAAAAACTAGAAGACGAAGCTAAAGCTGTTTTGGCTGACTTTGAACGCCAAGCCAGAGAAGCTGGTTTAACCAAGATTCGCAAAGTTATTGAGTTCGGTAATCCTAAGAGCCTCTTGGCTGTTGATATCCCTGATAAGGAAAATGTTGACCTTATTATGGTTGGTGCCACAGGTCTCAATACTTTTGAACGCTTGCTTATTGGTTCATCTTCTGAATACATTCTCCGTCACGCAAAAGTTGACTTGCTCATTGTTCGTGACTCTGAAAAAACACTTTAGTCACCTCTCACAAGCACCTCTGGTGCTTTTCTCATATGAAAAAGAACCGAGATCTTAATCTCAGTTCTTTTTTCTGTTCTATTTTTCTGACTTTGCTGATTCAGACATTACTTCTGACTCTGAAGTTGACTGGCTTTCTTCGGCCAAGTCTTCACTAGCAGATTGACTTGAGGCACCTGCTTGCTCCAAAGCAAGGCTAGTTGAAAGGCTCTCACGTTCTGCTTCCTGACTAAGGCTAGCTTCAACAATCATGAGTTCCTTTTGACGTTCTGTTTCACGAAGATATTCACGTTCTTCAAGTTCTTCCTGACGACGTCTTTCCTGCTCACGTCTTTGGGCTTTTTGACGCTCACGCTTAGCATGACGTTTTTGCGTTTCATCAATCAAGACCTTAGTGTTGTCTTTAATATGCATCCACTTAATAAGACGAACCAAGAGTCTCCATAGGAAGACAATAATTGACTCTGCAAAGAGAAGAATCTCAACCAGAATAACTCCCAACAAGCTCCAAGCCATGAAGAGTGTAATCAATAACTGTGTGAAAATCTTCTTCAAGTCACCCAAATGATTATTGTGAATATTAAGGGTCTCAAGGAAAAGATCTAAAATCCCCTGCAAGAGGTGTGATTTAACAGATTTGTCTCCCTCTAGGCTCAAGTCCGTTTGGACTTCTGCCGGAGTAACAACTGTCAAGTCCCCATCCTGATAGACATCTATACGGTCTCCTAATTTTATATCAAAATCAAAAAGCGTGCGATCTATTTTCTTAAGTCGCCCGTCAGGATGACTGAGATAAACAAAGTCATCATCAAATTTTAAAATACGAAACATAATTTACCTACTCTTTATTGCTCCCTAAATAATAGCAAAGTTAAAAAGCTCTTGTCAAGAGCTTCTTTTTCAATCCAAGGTTTTAACACCGATACGATTTTTATACTCTTGATACGTTTCAGTGTGCATGAGAGCTTTGGCATTTTTAACCCGATCTGCCGTTGGTGGTTTGACCCCTTCCAAAGGATATGGAATACCGAGCTCACGCCATTTGAACTCACCCATTGTATGATAGGGAAGAATTTCAAATTTATCGACATTTTTCAAGGTTTTTACAAACTCACCAAGCTTAACCAAGTGTTCGTCAAAGTCTGTCAAACCAGGTACCAAAACATGGCGAATCCAGACTGGAACTTGTTTATCAGACAGATATTGAGCAAATTCCAAAATATTTTTATTAGGTTGACGGGTCACAAACTTGTGTTGTTCAGGATCAATCTCTTTGATGTCAAGTAGGACCAAGTCAGTAACAGCCAAAAGTTTGTCAACAACTTCATGATACTCAGGAGTATTGCGGTAAGCAAACCCACAAGTATCAAGCGTACAATGAATCCCTAGCTTCTTAGCCTCTGTAAAGAGGGCAGTGACAAAATCAATCTGAAGCATGGCCTCACCACCTGATACAGTGATACCACCATGCTCACCCCAGAAATGACGGAAACGAAGAGCCTCATCTAAGACATCTTCAACTGTACGTTCAACAGCCTTATTTGACTCCATAGCCCAAGTATCTGGGTTATGACAATATTGGCAACGCATCTTACAGCCTTGCATGAAAACAATAAAACGGATACCAGGACCATCTACGGATCCAAAACTTTCGGTTGAATGAACAAGTCCAGTCACCTGACTGTAATCAATTTCTGCCATGGCAGCCTCCTTGAAAACGCTTTTTACATGTTTTTATTATACCTCTTTTATCAGAAACATGCTCCATATCTGCCTGAATTCAGGCAAAGGTTATACTATAATACATCTGAAATTAAGGAATATCTATACTATACCAGAAGAAAAACAAAAAAACTGGAAAAATCCAGTCTTTTATCATCTATATTACTAGGCACGTTTCTTAAGCCCCAAAAAGGCTGCAGCAGCAAGGAAGAATGTTCCTACCATTGTCAAGATTACTGTTGATGCTTCACCAGTCTTAGGAAGTGTAACTTCCTTACCTTTAGCATCTTTACCAGTCAATGTACCGTCAGCGTTCACTTTGAATCCTACTGTTTCAGGAGCAACAACACTTGTTGTACCATCAGTGTTAGCGATAACAATTTGGCTATTTTGTGTAGACACAATTGTTTGGCCAGCTGCAGTGATAACTGGAGCTGTCGGTGTTACAGTAACAACAGGTTGTCCATTAACATTCACTGCTGGAGTTTCAGGGTTTTGAGGTGCTTCGCTTGTCCCTTTATCAGTTGCTGAAGCTGGGTCTTCCGGCTTATCGGCTGGTTTCTCAGTTGGTTTATCAGCTGGTTTTGTAGATGAATCAGCTGTTGGAGCCGGTGTCGCAGGTGTTTCTGGAGTTGCTGGTGTTGTTGGTTCAGCTGGTACTTCAGGAACTGTAGGTGTTGGTGTTGTTGGCGTTGCCGCACCTGTGTTTGAATCATTGCTACGAGCCAAGTCTCCATCACTTGGGGCTGTTGAAGGACCAGTTACTGCACGATCTGTCGTTGGTTGTGTAAGAACAGCATCATTTGTCGCAATACCATCGTCCGCAAAAGAAGTTACTGGTACAAAAGCTCCTAGGGTAAGGGTGAGTAAAAGCAAGCCACTATATATAGATTTTTTAGAAGCCATTAAGATTCTCCTTTTTTCATTTATCAGTTAATTTATATTCTACCATAAAAAAGTAATAAAAGACTGTTTTAATTAAAATCTTATTTATTTTTATTCTAAATCTATCAATACACTAAAATATGTTAGAACATCTCCAAAATTATAGTTCTTTTTCTGACAAAGTCTGGCAGTTTTGATAGGTGAAAGAGGCTTTATGACGTACTTTATAGGCATTTTCTAATCTTATTATTTTGATAAGCTGATATTCCAAGATAGATAAGAAAAAGCACTTTCACTCATAATGAGAGAAAGTGCCTAATTAGTAAATAGTCGCTTTTAAGTTCCAATATTTTCTAATAAAAACATGTAGAAAACTATTCTTCTGCCTCTTCTGGAGCTGCCGTGATGATTACCTTAAGTTTGGTTACACGACCATCCTTAACCTTATCATTGATAAATTCGAGGTGTTTGTCCTTGTTGATAACTGAATAGTGTTCCTTGACTTCTTGAGTTGGAATGGCTCCCACACCTGTCAAATAATAACCTGCAATAGTATCAACATCATCACTCTCAAGTTCTGTATCAAAATGTTCATTGAAGTCGTTAAGAGTCATAGCTCCCTCGACAATATAGGTATTCTCACCAATTTCACGAACTTCCACACTAGATTTATCTGTTTCGTCGTCAATCTCACCAACGATTTCTTCCAAAAGGTCCTCGAAGGTAACAAGACCAGCAACGCCACCGTATTCATCAAGCAAGATAGCCATCTGATTATTGGTGTTACGAAAGGCTGCCAAGAGATCATCTACGAAGATAGTCTCAGGAACAAAGAGTGGTTCATTCATGATTCGACGAAGTTTGATATTTTCGAAACCAAGTTCGAAACCTGCTTTAAGAAGGTTTTTGGTATGAATGACACCGATGATCTTATCCTTGTCATCTTCGTAAACAGGAATACGAGAGAAACTTTCCTTGAGAATAGCTTGGATATTTTCTTGAGTATTGTCTTCAATATCAATCATGAAGGCATCTGTACGAGGGACCATAACCTCACGCGCCATCAATTCATCAAGAGAGAATACCCCTTGGAGCATTTCAATTTCTTCAGCCTCAAGTGTATCCTCACTCTTGGTCAACATGTACTCAATCTCATCACGTGTCATCTGCTCATCTGCATCATCAAAGGTCATAGGTGTCAAACGAGACAAAAGATTGGTTGAGGCCGAAAGAATCCAAACAAAGGGACTGACAATCTTACCTGTAACAATAATGACAGGTGCCGAGTAGATGGCTAGATTTTCCTTGAGATTCATAGCGATACGTTTTGGATAAAGTTCCCCAAAAACGATAGAGATATAGGTCAAGACAACCAAAGAAATCATGCTACCCGCTGTCTTAGCCCAAGCCGCATGACCAAACCAAGTCGCTATCACTGCACCTAGTGACGCAGAGAGACTGGCCCCCTGTAAGAGGCTAATAAAGGTAATACCAACCTGGATAGTTGATAGGAAGTTGTTTGGATTTTCAAGAACCTTGAGTAGGCGAATAAATTTCTTATCGCCTTCTTCTGCCTTTTGCTCTACACGTGAGCGGTTAAGTGATACGAGAGCCATCTCAGATGCTGAGAAAAAGGCTGTAAGCAAGGTTAAAATTAGTAGTAAAATAGATTGAAATAATAAGGACTGACCACTAGAGTCTTCCATTTTTTCTTCTCCTCTAAAAAAAAATTCTGACTTTTATTATACCATAATTTCCCAATAAAGATGTCTATTTTATGCTATAATTAGAGTAATTTATCATCAAAGGAGAGACTTATGTCACTTATACGATTAGAAAATGTCAGTTTAGCCCGTCAAGGAAAAACACTCTTGTCTGACCTTAACTGGACAGTTGAAAAAGGACAAACCTGGGCTATCCTGGGACTTAACGGTGCTGGAAAATCAACCCTCTTACGTTTGTTGACAGCTGAATTTTTCCCTTCTGAAGGGAAGGCTGAGATACTAGGCTACACCTTTGGTAATGGAGACATCACGGGTCTTCGTCAACACATCGGTATCGTCAGTTCCTTTATCACTGAGCGTCTGCCTCAACATATGACTGCTGAAAAAATCGTCCTTACGGGTAAGTACAAAAGTTCAATCCTCTACAAAGCCTATGGAGACAAAGAGCTACAAGAAGCCAAGGATATGCTGACTTCACTTGGTGCTGGAGATTTGATTGGTCGTAAATACCGTGGGCTCTCTCAGGGAGAAAAGCAAATCTGTTTGATTGCTCGTAGTCTGATGGAAGATCCCGATATCATTATCCTTGACGAAGCAACTGTTGGCTTGGACCTCTTTGCCCGCGAAAAGCTCTTACGTCAGATTGACCGTATCACCTCACTTCCACATGCTCCACTGGTTCTTTACGTCACCCACCACGCTGAAGAAATCACTGAAAAGATGGACCACATTCTCCTACTCCGTCAAGGAAAAATTGTGGCACAAGGACCAAAAAATGATATCATCACACCGGAAGTTTTAGCTGACTTCTACCAAAATCCTGTTCAAATTATTCCAATTGATGACCATCGTTTTTACATTAACCCCCTTCTATAAAAATCGCTCAAAGAAACAAGTCTCCTAGACATTATCTGGGGGACTTGTTTTTTTATCACTACTCCTCTTTTATTTTCGATACACCATACAAAATTAAGGCTGGAACGATAAGTTGTTCTATAGAACCATATGAAACAATGAATAGCCCAGCAACTACATATAGACGGTTTTTGTTAGCGATGCTTATAGCTCTTGGAAGCATCATAGTAGGAATTATGATTAATGGAGTCATAAGAATGAGTTGTATAAACTAATCAAGACCTGCTAAGGGATTAGGGTCGTTTATAGGATAGTAAAAGACAGAAGTTAAATTAACAACTAAATCCCTAAGCGCTAAAATAAAAGCGGTCCAAAGCCAAATTGAATCAGGGGCTAGATTTGATTGCTTTTGATTATTTGTATAATCATGATTTTTATGTTCTGGGCTCTCCGCATAATTATAAATCTTACGCTTTTCAACGACTGGTTTAGTCTTTTTCTCAACCAGCAGGTCTTTCTCCTTCAACTCAAGTCCATACTTCTTCTGCCATTTTTCAACTAGTGTTAAAGTGTTGCCGTTTACACGATAGGCAAGATAGAACGATACTGCTAGCAGAAACAGAGTGACATCAGTAATGATATGGTCAACCAAGAAGCCATAAATCAGCTCAAGTAAACTAATGGCTATGAGAAGGATTGAAGAGATTCTTAATTTCTTTTGGTTTATTTCAGTCATTAATGTAAGAAACAAAAATATACTTGTACACTCTAGTACAGGATACAGTATGTAAAAAATACCACTAATATCTTTTATAGTAATCTTTAGGTAATGTGTAGCCCATACCACCGCAATCATTCCTAGACCAATGAGGGGAACAGAGGACTGCCAAGCTGACGGGCTTTTAAAGGAGGCTAAAAGCGTTGGGAGTTCTGTCTTCTTAATCATAATAACAAGCCAAATTAGGCAAATAACAGTTAAAACTGGTGAAACCAACCAGGGCTTAAAAATGGAAGCTGGTATTATGAAATAGGTAACTAGCTGACAAACATGGAAGGCAAGCACAGCTAAGATGCCCTCAACTTTCCGCTTGTCCTTCATAAGCCTAAAAACAAACCAGACTAAAAAGAGTTGCTGTGGAAATTGAGAACTTAGTAAGGATACAGAATTGAGCGTTTCATACTCAAAATGCAAACCATAAGACCTAAGCATAGAAAGAGCCAATAATACTTCAAAAAAGATAAGTATATAAAAATGAATTTTTCTAGACATACAACCACCCCGCCTTTCATTTAATCTTAGAGAAAACATCTTTCAACACCATTATACTCTTTTTTGTATAAGCGTTTTATTTATATGGTAAAATATTTTCCCTTTTCTTTACTTGATCATAAGACGCTCTTTTTTGGCCGAATAGAGCCTAGAATTAACCACATAGACATATGATATTGTCTGCGAGGTAGCCTTTTGATAACTTAGTAGGTGTTAAAGTAAAAAAACTTTCAAACAAAGAAAACGAGGTAGAAACATGACTAAAGTAATAGGTTTTGGATTAATCGCTACAGCAATAACAGTTATCACTTACAGTATTCTCGGCTTCCCCAAAATGGAGGTGTCGCTTTGGCCACTATTTCCTGTTGTTCTATTTGCCTTCTTTGCAATAGAAAATCTTATCAAAAAAGACTATAAATCTAGCCTCATGAGTACTTTGATTGGTTTAATGATTGCTAATGCAATCTATGACATACTCCCTATCTCAAATGGTATTCTGATTGTAGCAGGAATCCTAACATGCCTAGGACTAGGCTTTCTTTTTCCAAACCATGAGACGGAAAAAAAGAGACATTAAAAAAAGCCAAGGAAATTTGGCTTTTTTGTGTTATAAATTCTTTGCTTAAGCTCGACCTCGAGCAAGATTAATCATATCATAGGTTAAAGTATTGCTAGTTTCTTTAAGAGAGTAATCCTCCAAAGTATTGACTTCCTTACGAAGCTGCTTGGCATAACGGCTAGAGATCAGTTCGGCCTGCTCATACTCGTTAATAACCTTGCGTTCCAAATAATAACCACGCAACATTTCATCGATATTGTCTGGATTGAGGTGGGTGATAACCCGCTCTACAAAGGCACCTGATTGGATGATTTCAGCTTCCTGAAGACGACTACGTTTCATATAAGACAAGAGGTCTGAGTGGTAGACACCTTCCAAGTTACTTAAGGCTTCCAAAATTTGCTCCGTATTTGTCAAATATACCTCAGCTATATGGTCACGATTCTCCTCTGTCAAACGAGTAACACGCAGAATTTCATCATGATCAAGGCTAAACCTAAAGGTTAAAACCAAGTGTAAGAGTCGACGAAGGCCACGCACAAAGACAACGAAGGCATAAGAAAGACTAGAAACAAAGCCACGGTTGATACGACGCTCCAACCCCTTGATATAACGTTGATAAAGGTTATATTCGAGTTCAGAAATCTTGCCCTTCTTGTAGGCATATTCCAGACCTTCACTCTCGATTTCCATAATCATGACACGGATATTAGCCAACTCTTCTTTGACATTATTGGATTCCTGCTCCAAGATTAGATTTTTCAAGCGTTGGTTATAATTGTCAATAGTCGCATAGATAGCCCCTTGATGTTTAGACTGCTTGAGGTCCTTCTCTAGCTCTCCAACCACATCATTGAGAATGGCAATCTGCATATAATGGTTGGTCGTGTGAGCTGGTCCAGTGGCTAACTTAGGTAGGACTAAGATACCAGTTAAGAAACTCAATAAGGTTACACCCGCTACTGTAAAGAGCAAAAGACTATGTTCCAGAGCAGTCATATTGGCAACCGGAAGCAAAAGAATGGTTGCAATCGAAACTGTTCCTTTGACACCAGAAAAGGTTAAAAGAGTAGCACTCTTCCAGATTTTCTTCAATGGTCGTTTAGTCCGCCAAGATCTTTGGGCAAAAACTGCACTAATCATAACAAAGCGAATGCCAAACATAGTCGCTGTTAAGAGGACGATAGCAAGAAGCATCCAGAGATTATCGTAGGTACTACTACGTAGCACTGGAGCTGCCAAGCTCGGCAGTTCCGTACCCAAGAGGAAAAAGACCATGCCATTAAGCATAAAGGTAATGGTTCCCCAAATCGTATGGGAAACATTATCCAGCTTGGCATCAAAAACGGTGATTTTTTTGAAACGACTGGCAAGCGAGATCCCTGCTACTACCACAGCAATAATTCCAGAAGCATGAATTTCCTCAGCGACAAAGTAAGAAGAAATCGGTAATACTAACTCTAGTAAGAGGGCACCTGTAACATCTGCAGCATCCATATTGTCCAAAATGGTCAAAAAGAGGCGATTAAATAAGGCTGTAATCAAGCCAACTAAAAAACCACCAAGCACAGAAACAAGCAAATTCCAGCTCGCACCAAGTAGGGAGAAGGCACCTGTTGTCAATGCAGTCACCGCCACCTGAAAGGCGACCAAGCCAGATGCGTCGTTCAGAAGACCTTCACCCTGCAAAATATAGCTAATCCACTTTGGAAAACTGAAACGTTTAGAAATAGCTGAATAGGCTACTAAATCCGTTGGCCCAAGGGCGGCACCAATGGCTAGACAGGCAGATAAGGGTACCGAAGCAGGCAAGACGGCCTTAGCAAGATAACCTATTCCCAAGGTAGACACAAAGATAACTGGAAAAATCAAAAATAGAATAAGTTTCCAGTTACGCAGAATACTAGTGATGTCACTTTCTTCACCCTCCCG